>JAYSYB010000163.1:0-19420 GCA_043716775.1 Rubrivivax sp. | reverse complement strand
GATCATCAGAATGATTGGCCCCTGGTTAAGACCGAAGTGCTGCGGTAATACCTACCAGCCGTAGGGGTTGTTCGGCTGGCCAAGATCCGCCCAGGTTCTTATTCGGCAGGGTTCGTGAGCGGTAGGCGGGATGTCTTGACATGGAGTCAAGGTTTTGCAACATAGGCGGCCAGGCCAGCGAGCCAAACAAGAGCCGGGATCAGCAGCAGCCACCTGAAGTCAGAGTGAAGCGCAAAGTTGGTGGCGCTCATGAGCCCAACAGTCAGTGCACCGGAAAGTGCCATGGCCCAAGTCGTCCTTCTCAGTCGCAGGCGCATCGTGGTGGCGAGAAAAACGGTCAGGACGCCCGCGCCCGCCATGAATCCACCCATCACGGTGAACACCCGCTTCAACCAGTTTTCAAGGCCGGGCACATCAGCGCGGATCTGCGCGAGGGTGGTGCCCATGAAGCGCAGGTCTTCCGGCAGCAGGGGTGGGCGCAAGACGACGAAGTAAAGGCCCAGCGCGATCAACCAGATGCCGCAGCCGGTGAGCATCCATCTTGAGAAGCGGTGAATTTCAGTGGGCCCGTGCATGCCGTTGAAGTCCGAGTTGAAAGCGCATCACTCCAGCCGTCGCGTCGCGGGCTGCGTTTGCTTGCCTCTGTCAATTTCAAACTAGGTGATCGACGCAGCGCAGTCTGTGCGGCGGCGAACGGCCCGAGTCCACAACGCTGCGCGCCGCACGACAAATCGAGCGCCTCACTTGGCGGATTCCCCACTGTTTGCGACGCAACCGTCACTGGGGAAGCTGCAGGTCCTCGTTTGGGCCTGTCCCCCCCTCTGAGTCGGCTAGCGCACAGACACGCGACCTGGAATACGTGCACCGTCGAGCCGAATGTGGAGACGAAGGAGAGCCAAATCGAACGCATCGTGACCTGCTGGATGCGGACAGTTGCAGCCTGTTTGCACCCGGCATGAATGATGAACCCCAGATCAACCCCAGATCAACCCCAGATGAACACCCACACCGGCAAGCTGCACGATCTGGGGCAGCGCATTTGGCTTGACAACATCACGCGCGAGATGTTGAACAACGGAGACTTGGCACGCTACATCGCCGAGTTTTCGGTGACCGGGCTGACGTCGAACCCCACGATCTTTGAACACGCGATCAGCAGCGGTGATCTGTACGACGAAGCTATCCAAAAGCTGGCGGCCCAAGGCATGCTCTGCGAGGACATCTTCTTTGAACTCGCACTGCAAGACCTGACGCAGGTGGCGGCCCTGTTCCGGCCGACCTTTGATGCCAGCAGTGGCGGCGATGGCTGGGTGTCGCTGGAAGTCTCGCCGCTGCTTGCGAATGACACCACCGGAACCGTCCAGGCGGCTGCTCGCCTGCACGCACGAGCGGCGCGTCCGAACCTCTTCATCAAGATCCCCGGCACGCCTGAAGGCATTCCGGCCATCGAGCAGTCGATCTTCGACGGCGTGCCGATCAACGTCACTCTGCTGTTCTCGCGTGAGCACTGTGTGGCGGCGGAGCATGCGTATCTGCGCGGGATCGAGCGGCGCATCGAAGCCGGGCTCGATCCAAAGGTCGAATCGGTCGCTTCGCTTTTCGTCAGCCGCTGGGACGTCGTGGTCAAGGAAGACGTTCAGCCCCAATTGCACAACCGCCTCGGCATCGCGATCGCCATGCAAACCTACAAGGCCCATTGCGATTTGCTCGCGTCCGAGCGGTGGCAACGCCTGGCTGCCGCCGGAGCGCGCCCGCAACGCCTGCTTTGGGCCAGCACCGGCACGAAAGACCCTGCCGCGCCTGACACGCTTTACGTCGAAGCGCTCGCGGCGTCGGAGACCATCGTCACGATTCCGGAAAAGACGCTCCTTGCCTTCGCCGACCACGGCACGGTGGGCGCAACCTTGCCCGCCGATGGCGGTTACGCCGAGCGTGTGCTCGACGAGTTCAAGCGCGAGGGCGTTGACGACGAAGTGCTCGCCGCCCGACTGCAGCGCGAGGGCGTGCAAGCGTTTGCCAAATCGTGGAGCGGCTTGATGGCGCGAATTCGGGAAAAGAGTTCGCCATCGCCATCGCCATCGCCACCGTTGTCGGAAGCGGCCAGGGTGGGCGCGGCATGAACCTCGGCTACGACAAAGCGCTCTACCTGCTGCCTTTTGACCACCGGGCGTCCTATGTATCGGACATGTTCCACCTTCAACCGCCGCTTGACGCGACGCAGCGCGCGCAGGTCATCGACAGCAAGCAACTGATCTACGAAGGCTTCAGGCACGCGCTGACCGAAGGCGTGCCGTTCGATGCCGCGGGCGTCTTGGTGGACGAGCAATTTGGCGCCGCCATCCTGCGTGACGCACGGCAGAGAGGCTGCGTCACTGCGCTGTCTGTCGAGCGCAGCGGCACGGACGAGTTTGAGTTTGAATACGGTGCCGACTTCGCCAGCCACATCGAGGCTTTCGATCCCACCTTCGCCAAGGTGCTGGTGCGCTACAACCCCGAAGGTGACCCCGCGCTGAACCTGCGTCAGCTGGGGCGGCTGAAGCAGTTGTCCGGGCACTGCAGGCAGCGCCAGCGCAGGTTCATGTTTGAGCTGCTGGTGCCGCCGGCGGTCGACCAACTGGCGCGTGCAGCTGGCGACAAGGACGTCTTTGATCGACAAACACGCCCGCTGCTGATGCAGCAGACGCTGCGGCTATTGCAGGACGCCGGTATCGAGCCCGATGTCTGGAAGGTCGAGGGCCTGGACCACCACGCCGATGCCGAACGCGTGGTGCAGATCGCGCGGCGCGGCGGCCGTGAACAGGTCGGCTGCATCGTGCTCGGCCGCGGCGCCGATAAAGCCAGGGTGCGCCAATGGCTGACCGTCGCTGCGGGCGTGCCAGGGTTCATCGGTTTTGCGGTGGGCCGCACCAGTTTCTGGGATGCGGTTGCGGGCTATCGCGCGCAGACGCTGAAGCGCGCTGAAGCAAGCACACAGATTGCCGGGCGCTTGCGCGAGTGGGTCGACGTCTTCGAGGCAGGGCGACCGTCCGACCCCGGCGGTACACCATGAAGGCCGGAGTCAGCGCCCTCGCCGGTCAAGCGGCGTCTGCGTCGATGCTCATCGATGTGGGCAAGCTGGTGTCGGCGTATCACACGGACAGGCCCGACCCCACGATCGCCGCGCAGCGTGTGGCCTTCGGCACCTCGGGCCATCGCGGGTCGGCCTTTGACCGCTCGTTCAACGCTTGGCATGTGCTGGCGATCACGCAGGCCATCTGCCACCACCGCATGACTCATGGCATCGGCGGGCCGCTGTTCCTGGGCACCGACACCCATGCGCTGTCGGCACCTGCGTGCGCCACTTCGCTTGAAGTGCTGGCAGCCAATGGCGTCACGGTCATGCTGGCGACAAATGACGAGACCACGCCAACGCCGGCGGTCTCGCACGCGATCCTCGGCCACAACCGGGGCCGCTTGCAATCGAACGACACAGGCCTGGCTGACGGCATCGTGATGACGCCTTCGCACAACCCGCCGCGCGACGGCGGCTTCAAGTACAACCCGCCGCACGGCGGCCCGGCAGGCCAGGAGATCACGCGTTGGATCGAAGCCGCAGCCAATCGTTTGCTGGAAGCGCGCCTTGACGGCGTGAAGCGCATCCCGCATGCCGAAGCACTTCAGGCCGCAACGACGCACCGCCACGATTTTTTGAATGCCTACGTTGCTGACCTCAACAACGTGATCGACATGGATGTGATTCGCGAGGCGAAGGTGCGCATGGGTGTTGACCCGCTGGGCGGCGCCGGAGTCCGCTACTGGGGGGCAATAGCCGAGCGCTACCACCTCGACCTGACCGTCATCAGCGAGGTCGTTGATCCGACCTTTGCCTTCATGCCGCTCGACTGGGACGGCAAGATTCGCATGGACCCGTCGTCGCCGTATGCCATGCGACGGCTGGTGGACATGAAGAGCCGCTTCGACATCGCCTTCGCCTGCGACACCGACCACGACCGTCACGGCATCGTCACCCCGGGTGCCGGCTTGCTGGAGCCCGACCACTACCTGGCAGCGGCCATCGACTTCCTGTTTCAGCACCGCCCGGATTGGGCGCAACATCCACAACCTCGGGCTGCGGTCGGCAAGACCGTCGTCAGCAGCCGGCTGATTGACCGCCTCACGGCCAGGCTCGGCTGCCAACTGGTCGAGATGCCGGTCGGCTTCAAGTGGTTCGCCAGCGGCCTGCAAAGCGGCGCGCTGGGCTTCGCCGGCGAAGAGAGTGCAGGCGCGACCTTCTTGCGCCGAGACGGATCTGCCTGGACGACCGACAAGGACGGCATCGCGGCTGCGCTGCTCTCGGCCGAGATCACCGCGCGCACAGGCCGCGACCCCGGCAAGCGTTATGCGGCCTTGGCCCATGAGTTCGGCGGCCCGGTGGCACGCCGGGTGCAGGCCCCTGCGACGGCAGAGCAGAAAACGCAATTGGCAGCGCTCAAGCCACCGCAGATCACCTCGACTGAATTGGCCGGTGAAAGGATCGAGAGCATCCTCAGCCACGCTCCGGGCAACGGTGAACCCATCGGCGGCATCAAGGTCAACACCGCCAGCGGCTGGTTCGCCGCGCGCCCCTCGGGCACCGAAAACATCTACAAGATTTACGCCGAGAGCTTTGTGGGCGCAGACCACCTACGGCGCATCCTGCAAGAAGCGCAAGTCATCGTGGATGCGGCGATTTCCCTTGCGCCTGAACCTATGAACGCAACAGCCGAGGAAGGCCCCGATGTCTGATTCTTTGACCCCTGACAATCTGAAAAAACTTGACGCCTACTGGCGTGCGGCGAACTACCTGTCGGTCGGGCAGATCTATCTGCAAGACAACCCGCTGCTGGAGCGCCCGCTCACCCTTGATGACATCAAACCGCGCCTGTTGGGCCACTGGGGTACGACGCCGGGTTTGAACCTTCTGTACGTTCACCTGAACCGGCTGATCAAAGAAAACGACCTGAACATGATCTACGTCATGGGCCCGGGCCACGGCGGGCCGGGCATCGTGGCGCACAGTTATCTGGAAGGGTCCTACACCGAACATTACCCGGCCATCGAACGCAACCGCGGTGGCCTGCAGCGGCTGTTTCGCCAGTTCTCGTGGCCGCAGGGCATCCCCAGCCACGTGTCGCCCGAAGTGCCAGGCTCAATCCATGAGGGTGGCGAGTTGGGCTACTCGTTGGCCCATGCCTATGGAGCGGCATTCGATAACCCCGACCTCATCGTCGCCTGCGTCGTTGGTGATGGTGAGGCCGAGACCGGCGCGCTGGCTGCGAGCTGGCACTCCAACAAATTTATGAACCCTGCCCGCGACGGCGCGGTGCTGCCGATCCTGCACCTCAATGGCTACAAAATCGCCAACCCCACGGTGCTGGCACGCATCAGCCGGGATGAGCTGACCGACCTGATGCGCGGCTACGGCCACGAGCCGCTTTTTGTCGAAGGCGACGACCCGGTGCTGGTGCACCAGGCGTTGGCCGGCGCGCTGGACGCGGTGCTGGCGCAGATACGCCAGTTTCAACAAGAGGCGCGGTCTCTTGACGCGTCGCAGACGCCGGCGCGCCCACGCTGGCCGATGATCGTCCTGCGCACGCCCAAAGGCTGGACCGGGCCGAAGCTCGTCGATGGAAAGCAGGTCGAAGGCAGCTGGCGCTCGCACCAGGTTCCGATCGCCGAGTTCAAGACCGGCGGGCATGTGCAGCAGCTTGAAAACTGGCTCAAGAGTTACCGGCCCGAGGAACTGTTCGACGAGGACGGTCGGTTCCTCGACGAGCTGGCGAGGCTGGCACCGACGGGCCGGCGCCGCATGGGCTGCAATCCGCACGCCAATGGGGGCGCGTTGCTGAAGCCGCTGGACATGCCTTCGTTCCGCGCCTATGCCGTTCCGGTGACCGAGCCCGGCGCCGTGGACGCCGAGGCCACACGCGTCCTTGGCAAGTTTCTGCGTGACGTGATGAGGCTGAACCTGAAAGCGGCCAACTTCCGCATCTTCGGCCCGGACGAAACCGCGTCGAACCGGCTGGATGCGGTGTTCGAGGTGTCCGGAAAGATGTGGCTGGATGGTGTGCGGGTTGACGAAAGTGCGGAGCGTGACAACCACCTCAGCCCGAACGGCCGGGTGATGGAGGTGTTGAGCGAGCACTTGTGCGAAGGTTGGCTCGAGGGCTACCTGCTCACCGGCCGTCATGGCCTGTTCTCGTGTTACGAAGCCTTCATCCATATCGTCGATTCAATGTTCAACCAGCACGCCAAGTGGCTGAAGGTGTGCAACCAGATTCCCTGGCGCAAGCCCATCGCATCGCTGAACTACCTGCTCACCTCGCACGTCTGGCGACAAGACCACAACGGCTTTTCGCACCAGGACCCCGGCTTCATCGACCACGTGGCCAGCAAGAAGGCCGATGTGGTGCGCATCTACCTGCCGCCCGACGCGAATACGCTGCTGTCGGTGGCCGACCACTGCTTGCGCAGCCGCAACTACGTCAACCTGATCATTGCCGGCAAGCAGCCGGCACCTCAGTGGCTGGACATGGACGCGGCCGTGCGCCACTGCGCGGCCGGTGCGGGCGTGTGGGAATGGGCGAGCAAGGATGCGGGTGTGGGTCAGGTCGACCCCGACGTCGTGATGGCCTGCGCGGGCGACGTGCCGACTCTGGAAGCGCTGGCCGCCGTGACACTGCTGCGCAGCTTTGTGCCCGACATCCGCATCCGCTTCGTCAACGTGGTGGACCTGATGGTGTTGCAGCCGCCGTCGGAACACCCCCACGGCCTGGCCGACCACGAATTCGACGCCCTGTTCACCGCCGACAAGCCGGTGATCTTCGCCTTCCACGGCTACCCCGCGATCATCCACAAGCTCACCTACCGGCGGCGCAATCACGCCAATATTCACGTGCGCGGCTACAAGGAAGAGGGCACCACAACGACGCCCTTCGACATGGTGGTGCTGAACAACGTGGACCGTTATCAACTGGCGCTGGACGCGATCCGGCGTATCCCCAGGCTTGCGGGCCAGGTGGCGGCGGAAACCGCACGCTTCGAGGCCACGATGCAGCGCCACAAGCAATACATCAGCGCGCACGGCGACGACATGCCGGAGATCCTGGACTGGCGTTGGTCGGCTTGAGAACTGACCTGTGAGCGCGCTGAACATCCTGGCGCTGAACAGCGGATCCTCGTCGCTCAAATTCGCGTTGTACCGCGTCGATTCGACTGGAGCCGAGAAGCTGTTCGGCGAGAGCGTTGCCACGGCTGATCATCCGGACGGGATCACGCGTGTGGTCAGCGCGTTCGCAGCGTCCGGGATGCCGCCACCCGATGCCATCGGGCACCGCATCGTGCATGGCGGGCCCGCGCTGCGACAGCATTGCCGCATCGACGATGCGGTGCTGAGCCAGCTGGATGCCGCCGTCGCCTTCGCGCCGCTGCACGCACCTGCGGCACGGGCGCTCATCCAATTCGCGCAAACACATTTTCCTGGCGCCCTCCAGGTCGCGTGTCTCGACACGCAGTTTCATGTCGGCCTGCCCGACGTAGCCCGTGTCCTGCCCATCGCGAGGGAGCTGCAATCGGAGGGCATCCAACGCTACGGATTCCACGGCCTGTCGCTGGAATCCATCGTGCGACAAATCGGCAGCAATCTGCCGCAGCGCCTGGTCGTCGCCCACCTGGGCAACGGCGCCAGCATCACTGCCGTGAAGGCGGGCCTGTCGATCGATACCAGCATGGGCATGACGCCCAGTGGCGGTGTGATCATGGGCACGCGCAGCGGCGACCTCGACCCCGGTGTGCTGGTGCATCTGATGCGCGAGAAGAAGTTTGATGCCGCCACTCTCGAAGCGTTGGTCGATCAGCGTTCCGGCCTGCTGGGGATATCGGGGCTCAGCGGCGACATGCGACGTCTGCGTGAAGCCGCTGCATCGAACCGCGATGCACGCCTGGCTATCGAGATGTTCTGCTATTCGGTGCGCAAACAGGTGGCCGCGATGGTGGCCGTGCTCGGGGGGCTGGACATGCTCGTCTTCACCGGCGGCATCGGCGAGAACGACGCGCAGGTGCGCAGCGAGATCTGTGCGGGTCTGGCGTGGATCGGCGTCAGCCTCGACGATGCACGCAACCGCGCTGCGAGCAATCCTGTCAGCGACGGCGTGTCACGCTGCCAGGTGCTTGTGCTCGCCTCACAGGAGGACGAGCAGATTGCCCGCCATGCCTGGTCTCTGCTCGCCTAACGATGCCTTGCTACGTACGCTGTCGCACAGACGTCGGCAGCGTCTGGGCACAGCATCCCTGCGAGCAAACGTCATGCTCGAGCTTGCACTTCTGGAGAAATCATGAGCACCTTGCGTACCCTGTGTGTTGGTGCGGTGCCCCTTCTGTTCACCAGCGCCGCGTTGGCGCAAAACGGCAACATGATGGGCGGGGCGTGGGGCGGTGGCTGGATGGGCGGCTACGGTGGGTGGTGGATGCCGATCTTGCTCGTCGCCGTGGTTGTCGGCGTCATCGTGATGATCGTCAGGCGCAAGTGAACGGGTGGGCTGACCCGCCGACTGCGGCGTGGCTACTGCCCAGCGGCCCACTTGATTCAATGCAAGGTGGGTTGCATGTCGATGGCCACAATCAGCCGGACAGGACCGAAGGCTAGATTCATGCTCACGTTCTCGCATCGTCGCGCAATTCACCGCACCGTCCTCGTGACGCTGGCGGTTTGGGTTTTCGTGCTGATGGCCGGGATCGCCAACGCCTACGTGTTGCGTGACCGCGTGGCCGGCCACGACGGGCAGGTGCAAGTGATCGATCCGGACGCACCAGAAGCCGAGCGCGACGCCGCCTGGGAAGCCGTCGCGTTCACTATTGCCCGGCAAGAGGGCCGCGACAGCAGCCTCGTTGACCCCGCAGCGGTGCAAACCGTTGGCGTTGGCCCGAATTTTGTGTCGGTCGATGTGATCACGCAGTCGGTCGCCGCGGGCGAGGCTGCACGCGGCCCGCCGGGCGCCATCCGTTTCTTGCGCTTGCGGCTCTAATGCCCGACCCGCGCTATCCGCGCGCACGCTCACGTTTTCAATCGTGGACGTCCAGTGTTCGCGGCAGGCCGCACGCATCGCTGGTGCGGCGTATCGCCTCCCAGTTCTGATCGTCACCTCAACCAACCGGAGTCAAACATGTCCCACTTTCGATTCGTCTCCTTGGCCCTTGCGCTTGCTGCGGCCAGCACCTTGATTGCGTGCACCACCCCCCCGGCGATGCAGATGGGCTCCGCACCGTCCACCGGCATGGCCACCCCCGAGCGCACGGCGGCGATGGACGGTCAGATGAAAACCATGCGCGACATGCACACGAAGATGATGAACGCCAAGACACCCGAGGAACGCCAGGCGCTGATGGGCGAACACATGAAAGCCATGCAGGGCGGCATGGGCATGATGAAGGGCATGTCCGGCATGGGCAGCATGGGCGACACGAAAGCCATGCCGGCCGACATGGCCCAGCGTCACAAGATGATGACGCAGCACATGGCGATGATGCAGATGATGATGGACATGATGTCTCAGCGCATGCCGCCGGACTCGGGCAAACAGTGAGGCAGATGCCATGACCCACCCCCAGCAAGCTGCTTCAGCCCCGACGCCTTCGAAGTACGGTTTCCACTGCGTCCTGACGGATCCGGACTTTGCCAAGGCAATTGCCGCAGTGACCGAGGCGCTCAAGGCCGAAGGCTTCGGCATCCTCACCGAGATCGACGTGCAGGCCACGATGAAGGCCAAGCTCAACCTCGACGTGCGGCCCTATCGCATCCTGGGCGCTTGCAACCCGCCGCTGGCCCACCGCGCGCTGACGGCCGAGCCCGACATCGGCCTGCTGCTGCCGTGCAATGTGGTCGTGCGCGAAGAAGCCGATGGCCGCCTGGTGGTCGGCTTCATGGACCCGGTGGCGGTGATGGAAATGACCAGCAACCCCGAGGTTGGCAGCGTCGCGACCGAGGTTCGCGCCAAGCTCGAGCGGGTGCGGACAGCTCTGGTGGACCAGGGCGTCGCTCGCCACGCGTGACGCCGGCACGTGCGAGCCGGTCGTGGTCAACCAGTGTCACCCGCTATTGGAAATAGCCGCTGCATGACAGCACAGGCGATACGGGCGCGCCACTCTCGCCCGGTCTCAACCGAAGGAAACCGACCATGAGCAATCACCTCGAACAAAGCGCCATCGACTGCCTGGAGGCCTGCAATGCCTGCGCCACCGCCTGCGGCACTTGTTTCTCGCAAATGGTCGGCAAGGACAGCACGAATGCCTGCCCGGCCTGCTGCATCGAGTGTGCGGCCGTCTGCCGCCTGTGCGCCGATGTGATCGCCCGCAACAGCCCTTACGTCAAGCAGACCTGCAAGCTGTGCGCGGAAGTCTGCGGCTGGTGTGCGGAGCAATGCGGCGCCCATGACATGGATCACTGCAAGCGCTGCGCCGAGGCGTGCCGTCGTTGCGCCGAGGCCTGCAACAAGATGGCCGCTTGACCCGCAAGTCGCTGCAGAAAACACATTGCAATGGGAACAAATATGCCGACCCGTGACCTGTCAGAACAGAACCCCATTTCCCGCATCTGGGACATCGTCGAAAAAGCGCGCGTGGGCATGCTGACGACGCAGTTCGGCGGTGGCTTGCGCGCCCGGCCGCTGCACGCGCGGCCCGATCGCAACGCCGGCATCATCTGGTTCGTCACCGATGTGCGCGGCACCAAAGACGACGAGATCGGCGCGGCCCACGATGTCGGGCTGGTCTTCATCGATGAGGGTGATCGCGTCTATCTCTCCGTCACCGGCAGCGCCAGCGTGATACGCGACGCCACCAAGACCAAAGAGGTCTGGAAGAAGACCGACGACATGTGGTTGCCCGGCGGGCCCGACGATCCGAATGTGCGCCTGCTTCGCATGCAGCCGGTCTCGGCCGAGTTGTGGGAGGGGTCATCGAGCGCGGCGGTGGTCGCTTTCGAATTCGCCACCTAGCGATTCGCATATTGAATGCCGCTGCGTTTGCACGTCTGGCCGTCGGCGGCGGGTGGGCGCTGATCCGGCACTGCGGCCGATGGCACCTGCCGCGCCATGTGTGAACTGCTTGCCTTGTCGACGCGCCACGCGGCGCACGCGAGCGCTACCGTCCGAACGGCGATACCGACTCAAAACACGCCTTTTGCGCCCTGCTGGAACGGCTGCACGGCTTGTGGGTTTGTTCCGCCTGGCGCAGTCGGGCAGCATGGTGGAGCAGCGCCCGCCTGCCCAGGGCGTGGCGGGCGAGCCGGGCATGCAGGCCGTGACCTTAATCGCCAGCGTGCCGCTCGACGACCGGGCGTGGCAGCCCTTTGCAGAGGGCGAAGTCGTGGCGGCCGGGATCGTGACTCATGGCGGCGCCACGTGTTGAAGAGAAGAGGCCTTCGATCCGGCGGCGCTCGAGAACTTCAAGCTCGCGCTGGTCATCCCGCTGGTCGTCGCTGATCGGCTCCGTGATTCACCAGCAACGCGAATGAGCCATGGCTGAAACGATGGGAAGAAACAAGCGTAGTGCGCTGAGAGCGCTGCCGCGGCTGTTCCAGATCCTGGGTGTGCTTGCCCGCCACAAGATCCTGGGTGCCTTGTTCGGCAAGCGGCATTGGCCGACACCGGTGCAGGTGAGGGAAGCCTTCGAAGAGCTGGGGTTGGTCTTCCTCAAATTCGGACAGGTGCTCGCGATGCGGCACGACTTACTGCCGGCCGCCTACATCGAAGAGTTGGAACTGCTGCACGACGATTTGCCGCCGATGAGTTTTGACGTGGTGAGATCAACGGTCGAACAGGCATTGGGCAGCCCGTTGACAGCGTTGTTTCCGTCGTTCAGCCAGACACCGCTGGCTGCCGCCACCATCGCCCAAGTGCATGACGCGACCACGCAGGACGGGCGTCGGGTGGCGGTGAAGGTGCAACGGCCCCGTTTGGCGCCCATCATCGCCACCGACATGGCGGCGCTGACCACCCTGGTCGCCCTGGGTGAGAAGCTCTTGCCACGCCTGCGCGCGTTCGATCTGCGTCGTGTGGTCAGCGAGTTCGACAGCAGTCTGAAGCGGGAGATCGACTTCAATCGAGAAGCGCGTTCTGTCATGCTTTTCCGCACCGCGCTGGCGGACGTCCATGACCTCTGGATCCCGGATGTCGTCGCGGCGCTGTCGAGTGGTGTCGTGCTCACGATGGAGTTCTCGGCCGGCGAACGGATCGATGAATACGCCAAGCGGCACCCTGAAGCGATGGCGCGGTCGATGGACACCTTGGTCAGGGTGATGCTGCAGTCGATCTTCGAGCAAGGCGTCTTTCACGCCGACCCCCATCCTGGCAATGTGTTCGTGCTGCCCGATGGGCGGCTCTCGCTGCTCGATTTTGGCAATACGGGGGAGTTCGACGAGCCGATGCGCGAGTCGCTGGTGTTGCTGCTCGAAGCAGTCGTCAAAGGCAATGCGCGGGCCGCCACCGAGGCCTATCTCGAATTGGCGTCGGCCGGGGCAGACATCAATCGCGCAGGCTTGATCGCCGACATGAAGGCCGCGCTGTACGAGATCCGCCAGACCAACATGGCACAGGTTTCCATCGGCAAGGCCCTGGATTCGCTGCTGAATGCCGGAAGCCGCAATGGCGTGGACAACCCGGCCGAATTTGTCTTGCTGACGCGCGCGTTCGTAATTCTGGAGTCGATGATTGGGCGCCTCGACCCGCAGCACGACTACATGGCTTCGTTTCGCAACGAGATCGCCCGCCTGACAGAGCAGCACTTCGCAGTGCGGCGAATCAAGGACAAGTCAACCCAGCTTGCACGCGACGTCGAGCGCCTGATCATCGATACGCCCAGCGACACGCGGCGCGTGCTGCGGCGCTTTGCCGAAGGTGACCTGGGCCGGCTGCCGGGTTTGGAAGCGCTGGGCGCGCGCGCCAGCCGCAATCTCGAGCGGCTGGCCAGAGCCATTGCTTACGCAGCGCTCGTCATCAGCGGCTCGCTGCTGTTGCTGACGCCGATGGGCGGCTGGCATCACTGGCTCGGCGAAGCGCTGATCATCAGCGGGATTTTCGGCATGCTGGTCACCGGCATCGGAGCGATGCGTCGCGACCATGGCCATCGCTGACCCTCGCCTTGTGGAAGCGCCGGCTTCGGGCATGCCCGTCAGCCACGACGGCTCGCGCTGCCAGCTGCATGGTCTGGTCGCGCATGGCGACGGGCAGATGGCCCGACAGCCCTGCACGGTGCTTGCATGACAGCGGGGGCAGCAAGCGCGCCGCGGGCCGGCGAGACCGTAAAGGCCGGCCGCCCCGGAGAGATTGGTGATGCGTCGGTCATGGACGCCAGCGCGGTGGCGGCGGCACTGGGTGTGGACGTCGAGACCGGCCTTAGCGCGCAGGAAGCTGCGACCCGGCTCGCGCAGAGCGGGCCCAATGAACTGCGTGCGGCACCGCGGGCACCGGCTTGGCGCAGAGTGCTGGCGCAGTTCCAGGACCCGTTGATCTACCTGTTGCTGGCGGCGGTGGCTGTGGCGCTGGTCGCTTGGTGGGTGGAGGGAAGAGTGGGCTGGCCGGTGGACGCGATCGTCATCGCGGCCGTCGTGTTGCTCAATGGCGTGATCGGCCATGTGCAGGAAGCAAAAGCGCAGAACGCGGTGGCCGCACTCGCCAAGATGACGGCTGCCACTGCTGGCGTGCTGCGTGACGGCAAGCCGCAGCGCGTGCCCAGCGCCGATCTGGTGCGCGGTGACGTGATCGTGCTGGCCGAGGGCGACGCCGTCGGCGCCGACGCGCGCTTGCTGCAAGCGACGACCCTGCGCGTGCAGGAGGCTGCGCTGACGGGCGAGAGCGAAGCGGTGCTCAAGGACATCGCCACGCTGCTTGAGCCGGCAGCACTGGGCGACCAGCTCGACATGGTTTTCAAGGGCACTGCGGTAGCGCAAGGCACAGGCCGTGCGGTCGTCACTGCCAGCGGCATGGACACCCAGATGGGCAAGGTCGCGGCGCTGCTGGAGGCGACAGCTGAGGAATCGACGCCGCTGGAAAAAGAAGTGGCGCGCATCGGGCGCACGCTGGGCTTGGCGGTCGTGGGCATCGCCATCGTGGTGGTGGGCACCATCCTGCTCATCTCCGAGATCCGCAGCACTGCGGATGTGGTGCATGTGCTGTTGCTGGGCGTGTCGTTGGCGGTTGCTGCGGTACCCGAGGGCTTGCCCGCCATCCTGGCGGTGGTGCTGGCGCTCGGCGTGCAGCGCATGGCCAAACACCACGCCATTGTCAAGAACCTGTCGTCGGTGGAGACGCTGGGTTCGGCGTCGGTCATCTGCTCGGACAAGACGGGAACGCTGACGCGGTCAGAGATGACCATCGAGCGTGTGATGACGGCCTCGGGCGACACCCGCATCAGCGGCGTGGGGTACACGCCCGAGGGTCAGGTTCACCAGCTTGAGCACGCCGACACTGAGCTGCCCGCGGGGCCGCTGCGCAATGAAACCATCGTCGTGCTCAGCGGTGGCAGCTTGGCCGGCAACGCCGATCTGCGCCAGGCAGAAGGTGGCGCGTGGGAGATCCACGGCGACCCAACCGAAGCTGCCTTTCTGGTGGCCGAACGCAAGCTGGGTGTGACCGAACGGCGCAAGCAACGCTTCGAACGCGTCGCAGAGATCCCGTTTACGTCCGAGCGCAAGCTGATGACGACGATCGAACGTGACCACGAGCACGGTGATGCGCTGGTCGCGATCACCAAGGGCGCGCCCGACGTGCTGCTGGGCCGTTGCACCCGGGCGCGCGTGGGCATGGAGATCGTCGCGCTGGATGACGCAATGCGGGCGCGGCTGCTGGCCGATGTCGACATCCTCAGCGACGCTGCGCTGCGCACGTTGGCCGTGGCCTACCGACCGCTCGCACAGGATGAAGACCTGGCCGCCGGCGAGGCGCTGGAACGCGAGCTGATCTTCGTCGGCACGGTCGGCATGATCGACCCGCCGCGCGAGGAAGCGGCAGTGGCCATCCGCGAGGCGCGCCGGGCCGGCATCCGGGTGGTGATGATCACCGGCGACCACCCGAAGACGGCGGCGCGCATTGCAGCCGACCTTGGCATCGTCGATGCAGGTTCAACCGCCATCACGGGCGCAGAGATCGATGCGCTCGACGAGCCCGCCTTCGCCGACGCCGTGCGCAAAACCTCGGTCTACGCGCGCGTGGCGCCGTCGCACAAGCTGCGCATCGTTGACGCGCTGCAGGCCAGCGGCAACATCGTGGCAATGACCGGTGACGGCGTCAACGACGCGCCGGCGTTGAAGGCGGCTGACATTGGCATCGCGATGGGCGTGACCGGCACCGAGGTGACCAAGGAAGCGGCCAAGATGATTCTGGCCGACGACAACTTCGCCACCATCGTCGAAGCAGTGCGTGAAGGGCGCGCCATCCTGGACAACATCCGCAAGTTCCTGCGCTATTTGCTGTCGTCCAACATGGGCGAGGTGCTGACGGTGTTTCTGGGTGTGGTCGGGGCGGGCGTGATCGGGTTGAAGTCCACCGAGACCGGCGCTGACGGCGCTGTGGTGTTGCCGCTGCTCGCCACCCAACTGCTGTGGATCAACCTCATCACCGACTCAGGCCCGGCACTCGCGATGGGCGTGGACCCACCCACCGACGACCTGATGGCCCGCAAGCCGCGGCATGTGAATGACCGGCTGATCGACGCCCGCATGTGGGCCAGCGTGATACAGACCGGCTTGGTGATTGCACTCGTGAGCCTGCTCACGATGGACTTCTACCTGCCGGGTGGGCTGATCGCTGGCACTGGTGACCTGACCACGGCCCGCACCGCAGGCTTCACGGTGCTGGTGTTCACCAGCCTATTCACCTGCTTCACCGCGCGCTCGGACAGCACGAGTGCGTTCACCCATCTCTTCACCAACCCCTGGCTCTGGAGTGCAGTCGCACTTTCGCTGCTGCTGCAGGTGGCCGTCGTCAACGTCCCGTTCCTGAACATCGCCTTCGGCACGGCGCCGCTGGCGTTTGACCAGTGGCTGGTGTGCGCGGCGATGGCCAGCGTGGTGTTGATCTACAGCGAAGGGCAAAAGCTGCTGAGGCGCCGCTGGGGTCGATGAAGCATGCTCTTCAGCATCGCAGCAGACATCGCCAAACTGAGCCTCTTCATCTTCTGCGCCTATGCGTTGCTGAGTGCCTATGCACGGCGGCGAAGGCCACAATGGACCGAGCATCTGACGAAGCGCCGGTTGGCCGTCTTGGGCATGCTGACACTGGCCGTGGGTGGAATCAAACTGATCGAAGATGTCGTCGCCAAAGAGTCCGGGCCTGTTGACGAGGCGATTCTGTGGTTCGTTCGAGACCACGTCCCTTCCGCGCTGGGCGGTCTCTTTGCGGCGGTCACGTTCAGCGGTTCAGCGACGTTTCTGGTGCCGGTGGCAGTCACGGCCGCCGTGGCACTGCGGGTCGCCCGGCGCCGCTTCGAGGCGTTGCTCGTGGGCGCATCGGTGGTCGCGGCGACGCTGGTCGTGTGGGGCATGAAGGCACTCATCGGTCGGGCCCGACCCGCGTTGTGGGACGCGCAGTGGGCCTGGGGATCCAGTTTCCCCAGTGGGCACACGCTCAGCACCGCAGCCTTTGCTACCGCTGCCGCGTTGTGTGTGTCGCGGGTCTGGCCCCGGGCCGGAGCGGTGGCGATGGTGATTGCGTTGCTGTGGACAGTCCTGGTCGCCGTTTCACGGCTTGTGCTGGGCGCGCACTGGCCGTCTGACGTGCTGGCTGCGATGTGTCTGGGTGCCTTCATTCCGCTGTTGATCAGCGTGGTGAGCGATCTGCATTTTCGGCAGTCCGAGGCGAAGTTCCGATGAGCCCAGACCGACCGTCCCGGCGTGAACTTCGTGTTCAGTGAACAAGCGGCCTGAGCGATCGGCTACAGGGCTTGACGCCGTGAAGAACAGCCACAGCACGCCAATCTGCGAGCAGTTTCTGTCATGCGTCCGCCCCGTGATCCATCTTCATCATCGGCATCGAGCGCCTGGGCCAGCGGGACCACAGACTTTCGGCAACCGCGCAACGCGGGCCAGAATGTGGGGGCTCAATCCTTCGGCCCATGCAGTGTAGCCAATGGAACTGGGATGGATGCCATCCACGGCCATGCCCACCGTCGTCGTCGTTTCTGGATGCCAGTGCATGATGCGACTGCCTTGATCAGGCAGCATGCCGGCCAGGGTCTGGTTCATCTGGTGGGCCCAACGGCCCATGAACCATCGCAGCGGCTGTGGCAGCGCCAGGCAGGCATGCATGGGCGGCACGGCGCTGTGAACCAGCAATGCAGGCTCGAATCGGTGGTCGATCAGCTCGGCCAGACGGTTTTGCCATCGCGCCCACCCAAGCGGGCTGAGCAGTGCTGTCGCATCGTTAGCGCCTATCGACAGCACCACCACATCGAAGCGCGCGGAAGGGGCGTCATCCAGCAACTGGAGCAAACCTGCCGAGTCCAGTCCGTTGACCGCCAGCACGCACCAGTGCACCGTGTGATGCTGGCACAGGCAACGCACCAGTTGACCGCACAGAGCTTGCTCCTGGGTCGGGGCACCCACGCCTGCGGCACCCGAGTCGCCGGCCACCAGCAGACGCAGCTGTGGGCCACGACCCGCGGTACCGGCGCGGCTGCCAGGAGGTTCCGGCATGCACGGTGTGACGCGCCGCACATACGCTGCCTGCATCCAGAGCACGGGCCACAGAGCGCTCATCAACAACAGACGCTGCCACGATGATGCTGCGGGGAAAAACTGCATGAGCGCACCACGGTAGGCGAGAAGTGCGGGGCGGACCGTGCGTTGCCGAACAGCGCGGGTCGTTTCATTGATGAACCCGCTGCCGCAATTCGAAGCCATGCACTGCGTCGACGGGGAGACCGAGCCAACGTTTGATGCCGAGTGCGGCAGCGCACAGACATCTTTGGCCATCAGTGGCAGTCTGTGACACAAGAGCACTAAAGCGCATGTCTTGTTTGACAGCGATCAACAGCTTCACTTCTGCGCCCGCCTGACATCGACCACCATTATTCGCACTTAAATGAAGTTCTTCACGGCAACCTGCACCAAGCGCAACACCGCATTCGTGGCGCTTCTGGTGTGGGTGTTCGCGCTGGCCTCATCGGTTGCGAATGCGTGCTTCCTGGAGGCGGATGAACCGCACTCCAACGCGGCCAAGTCGGCGGCAACGACGATCCAGGCGCGTGCAGAGTTAGCCGACGCGGTGGCCACCCATGCAGGCCAGCGCGAAGACTCGGACGGCCCCAAGGAATCGTGCCTGAAGGCCTGCGAAGACGGGACGCACACCTTGCCCAAGGCGTACTCGGGCGTCCAGCACGCCGACCCCGGTCCGGCACCGTGGGTGGCGGCCCTGTGGACCGCATCGGAGCAGGTCAGCTCGGCGCCTGGTCGAGGGGATGACTTGACAGCAGCTGTCTTCGGGCAGCCCTTGAGGGTTCGCTACTCGCGGCTTGCGCTGTAGCCAGCTTGCGCCGAATCCGGAGCCACCGTGCTCTGCAGTCGGCATCCATCTTTCGTACGGCCTGTATCCGTGCTCGCATTCGGAGTGCTCATCTTGGCAGCGAAGCGCTTGCGCCCAATGCGCGGTGCCCTGCGCGGGCCACATGCACATCCCGATCGACCGCCAACCTCGTACCACTGGACCCGGAGTTCGCCATGAAGCTTGTTCGCAATCTTTCTCTTGCCGTTGCCGTGTTCGTCGCCGCTGCGCCCAGCTGGAGCGCGCAGCACGACGGGATGCAAACCATGACGGAGATGATGGTTGATCGTCTCCCGCAAACGCTGGCCAGGCCGTGAGGGGGTTGTCATGAACCACCCCCACGACCACGCGCCAATGGCTTCGAGCTACGGCTTTCACTGCGTCTTGCAGCCTCAGAGCTTCGCGCAGGCAATCGCGCTCGTGACCGAGGCGCTCAAGACCGAAGGTTTTGGCATCCTCACCGAGATTGACGTGCAGGCCACGATGAAGGCCAAACTGGGCATCGATGGACGGCCCTATCGGATCCTGGGCGCCTGCAATCCGCCGCTGGCCCACCGTGCGCTGGAGGCCGAGCCGGACATCGGCCTGCTGCTGCCGTGCAACGTGGTCGTGCGTGAAGAGGCCGATGGCCGTCTCGTCGTCGGCTTCATGGACCCGGTGGCGGTGTTGCAGATGACGAGCAACCCCGAGGTCGCACGCGTCGCGCATGAAGTTCGCCAGCGGCTTGAGCGGGTGCGCTCGACATTGGTCGGCGCGGCTGCACCCGCAAACCCTTGAAGGAGCATCACATGTTCTATGACGGCGGTTACATGGGTGGCATGCACGGCGGATGGTGGATCTTCTTGCTGCTGGTGATCGGCGGCGTGCTGTTT
>JAYSYB010000162.1:0-6415 GCA_043716775.1 Rubrivivax sp. | reverse complement strand
CGCCGCTTTCCTGACAGTCCTTGACCTTGTGTTGCACATAGACCTGCGAGGCAGGATCGTCGCCGACCAGCAGCACGGCCAGGCCAGGTGTGTGGTGTCGGGCTGTCAGTGCAGCAGCCCGCAAGGCCACATCGGCGCGAATACTCTTGGCGAGTGCGTTGCCGTCGATTCGTTGAGCGGTCATGAATCAATCTTTTAAAACAACAAAGGCCGCTGATGGGCGGCCTTGGCGTGATTGGGGGATCTCAAACTTTCGCTTGGGCGCCGAGTGCGATTTTCAACAAATCGGCAACGGTGTTGGCGTTGAGTTTTTCCATGATGTTGGCGCGGTGCGCTTCGACCGTCTTGATGCTGATGCCGAGGTCGTCTGCGATCTGTTTGTTCAGGCGACCGGCGACGATGCGTTCGAGCACCTGGGCTTCGCGCGTCGTCAGGCGTGACAGCATGGCGTCGCGGCTGGCCTGTTCCTGGTGGTGACTGAAGGCGCTGCGCGCTTGGTCCAGCATGCGTTCCACCAGACCCAGCAACTCTTCTTCCTTGAAAGGCTTTTCGATGAAGTCCATCGCGCCTTTCTTCATGGTCGTCACCGCCATCGGCACGTCGCCATGGCCGGTGATAAAGACGATGGGAAGCGGGCTCTTGCGTTCCATCAGCCTGTCTTGCAGTTCGAGCCCACTCATGCCGTCCATGCGGATGTCGGCGATCAAGCAGGCCACCTCGCGAGGGTCAAAGCGCGACAGGAAGGACTCTGAAGAGTCGAAACACTTGACGCGGTAGTCCTTGCCTTCCAGCAACCACTGTAGGGAATCGCGCACGGCCTCGTCGTCATCGACGACATAGACGGTGCCTTTTTTTGGGATCAGGCTCATTCGCGGGGGACGGTTTTTTAGGCCATCGGTTGGGTGGCGGGGTGGGTAGATGCGCGGGCCTCTGCCAGAGCTTCCAGCGGGACCGGGCCTGTCTCGGAAGCGTCCGTGCGCTGCGGCAACTCAACCGGCAAAGTGAAGGAAAACCGGCATCCGACAATCAACGCACCATTGTAGAGGTTCTGCGCCCGCATCCGGCCCCGGTGCGACTCGACAATGGTGCGGCACAAACTCAGGCCGATGCCAAGGCCTTCGGCCTTGGTGGAGAAGAAGGCTTCGTACAAGCGGCCGATGACTTCGTCCTTGATGCCAGGGCCCATGTCGGTGACGCTGAATTCGATGACGCCGCCTTCTTCGGGCGTATGGCGCGGGACCACGCGAAGCTCGATGTGGCGGCGCGACTGCGGCAGTTGCGCACTGTCGATCGCCTCGGCCGCGTTTTTCAGCAGGTTCAGCAGCACCTGTTCGATGAGGATCGGGTCGGCCATGATCGTCGGCAGCCGCTGTGCCACGTAGGTGTGGATCGACACCGTGCGGCGGCGCAGCTCAATGCCGGCCAGGTCCACCGCGTCGTCGACGATCTGCTTGGCCTGCGAAGGCTGGCGCTGCGGTTCGCTGCGTTTCACGAAAGCGCGGATGCGGTGGATGATCTGCCCGGCACGCTCGGCTTGGCGCGCCGTCTTTTGCAGCGCGGCAATCAGGTCGCCTTGTTCGATGGTGCCCGCCTTCACGCGCGACACCATGCCGTTGCAGTAGTTGGTGATGGCCGTCAGCGGCTGGTTCAGTTCATGCGCCACCGAACTGGCCATTTCGCCCATCGACACCAAGCGGCTCGTGACCTGCGCTTTTTCGGCCTGCGCGGCGGCCTGCTCTTCGGCGCGCAGGCGGGCCGTGATGTCGGTGGCGATGAGCATCTGAGCCAGGCGCCCGTCGGTCCACTGCAGGTAGCGCGCGCGCACGTCAAACCACTTCTGCAGGTTGTCCACGTAGACCTCGCGCGGGCTGGCACCTGCATCGGTCAGTGCTGCGGTGGGCAGGCCCGACAGGTTGTCCACCTGGTTGTCCGCTTCCTGCTCACGGTCAGCATCGTAGTTGGCGCCGATCACTCCGCCAGCCATGGTCTGGTGGCCGCGTGCGTCACCGCCAAACCAGAGCCGGTAAGACCGGTTGACGAACAGCAGTTCACCCTGCTGCACCGACAGCACCGATACCGATGCGTCCAGTCCTTCAAGCACGGTGGTGAAACGCTCGTGCGACGCGCTGAGTTGGTCGCGGATGCGCTTGGCCTCGGTGATATTGGTCATGCTCGTCATCCACCCCGTCTGCTGGCCCTTGGGGTCGATCAGCGGGCTGACGTACATGCGGGCGTCGAAGAGCGTGCCGTCCTTGCGCATGACCTTCACTTCAATACCGCCGCTGGGGCTGCGACCCTGCAGTTCCTGTTGCAGCAGGCGGCCGTTTTCGTCCACCCGGTCAGGCGGCCAGTAGGGGTAGGGCGGCATGCGGCCGACGAGTTCTGCGGTGGCGTAAGCCGTCATCTGGCTGAAGGCGGCGTTGACGTACGTGATGCGGCCTTCCATGTCCATGGCGCGCATGCCGGTCGGCATGGAGTTTTCCATCGCACGGCGGAAGTTGGTTTCTTGCACCAGCGCGCCCTGGATCTGGCTGCGGCGGCGCATGTGGCGCCAGGTGCCCAGCAGCATCCACACCGTCAGCACAGACAGCGCCACCACCATCCAGAACAGCGTGTTGCTGATCAGGCCGATGCTGGTGCGCCAGCCCTGGCCACGCAGCAAGAGGCCGTTGAACGCGGGGGTTAGCGGTGCCTCGCTGACGATCGGCGCCCGCGTCGACACCTGGCCGGGCAGAGTGGCCACGGTGGCGGCCAGGACGGTCTGTTTTTCATTGACGATGGCGATCATGTGGCGCTGCGCCACGTCGGGCGGGACGAAGTGGCGCACCAGGGAATCGACCGAGTACTCGACAATAATCGCGCCCGCGAACACGCTGCGTTCGATCAGCGGCACGTGCAGCTGGAAAACCTGTGCGGCCGTGGCGTCGGCGAAGGCGCGCGAATACGCGGCAGAGCGTGTGTTGCGCGCGGCCTTGAAGGTGGCTTCGGGTTCGGTGTTGCGGCCGTCCTGCGGCAGGGTCGGCATGGGCGATTCGCCGCCCACGCCCGCCGGGTACATGAAAGCCAGATGGCTGGCTCTGGGTTTGCGGCGGGCATCGACCCAGGTGATGTGGGTGATCTCCGGCCTTTCCCGCGTAAAGGCGATGGCCTGGCCGGAAAACTCGTCGCTGTCGATGTCGCGCGTTACCAGTTCGCGTGCCATGCGGATCACGGCTTCCTGGTTCTGAATCAGGCGCAGGCCGATTTGCTGCTGCGTGATTTCGGTATCACGTTTCACCGACTCCGTCTCACGCTCGATTTCCTCGTTGCGCAGGTACCAGAACGCGGAAATGATCGCCGCCAGGAACAGCAGCACCGACAACAAAGGCCCCAAGGTTGCGAAACGATCCTGCCGCGCTGGCGACTGGCGCCGCCACCACTGGCCGAACAGACGCTTGGCGGTGGGCAGCGGGGCGGCCGATGTAGGCTGGACAGGTCTTGGTGCAGGCATCCTGCAGATTATCCGTGTCTGGTCATCCCGGCTACGTACATTCCACATTACAAAACGTATAAGCACTATTTGAAATAGCGGGGGAGATGTGACACACTCCGCCCCGATCAAAAAAACGCCCCAATCAGGAGACGAACCATGTCCGCAATGCCGGAGTCCTTGCCTGGCCTCGCCGCCAACGCCACCAGCGATTCAGACGTTCAGGAAACCCGCGAATGGCTGGACGCGCTGAGCGCCGTCATCGGTGCCGAAGGCGCGGATCGCGCGCACTTCCTGCTGGAGCAACTGCTGGAGCACGCTCGTCAGAACAGCATCGACATGCCGTTTTCGGCCAACACCGGCTACGTGAACACGATCGAGCCGCAGAACGAAGAGCGCAGCCCTGGCAACCTGGAGCTTGAAGGCCGCCTGCGCGCCTACATGCGCTGGAACGCGATGGCGCTGGTGGTCAAGGCCAACCGCCTGCACCCGGCCGACGGCGGTGACCTTGGCGGCCACATCAGCAGCTTCGCGAGCCTGGCGCACATGTTCGCGGCCGGCTTCAACCACTTCTGGCATGCCGAGAGTGAGGGCCATGGTGGGGACTTGCTGTACATCCAGGGCCACTGCAGCCCGGGCATCTACGCCCGCGCCTTCATGGAAGGGCGCCTCACCGAAGAACAGATGCTCAACTTTCGCCAGGAAGTCGACGGCAAGGGCCTGTCCAGCTACCCGCATCCGAAGCTGATGCCCGAGTTCTGGCAGTTCCCCACGGTGTCGATGGGGCTGGGCCCCTTGATGGCGATCTACCAGGCGCGCTTCCTGAAATACCTTCACGCCCGTGGCATCGCCGACACCAGCAACCGCAAGGTCTGGGTGTTCTGCGGCGACGGGGAGATGGACGAACCCGAAAGCCTTGGCGCCATCGGCCTGGCGGCGCGCGAGAAACTGGACAACTTGGTGTTTGTCGTCAACTGCAACCTCCAACGTTTGGATGGTCCTGTCCGTGGCAACGGCAAGATCATTCAAGAGCTGGAAGGCGAGTTCCGCGGCGCCGGCTGGGACGTCATCAAGCTGATCTGGGGCAAGGAGTGGGACGGCCTCTTGGCGCGCGACAAGGACGGTGCGCTGCGCAAGCTGATGATGGACACGCTGGACGGCGACTACCAGGCCTTCAAGGCCAACGACGGCGCGTTCGTGCGCAAGAACTTCTTCGGCCGTTCGCCAGAAACACTCGAAATGGTGGCAAAGATGTCCGACAAGGACATCTGGAACCTGCGCCGCGGTGGGCACGACGCGCAGAAGGTGTATGCCGCCTTTCACAAGGCCAACAACAGCAAGGGCCAGCCGACCGTGCTGCTGGTCAAGACCGTCAAGGGCTGGGGCATGGGCAGCGCCGGTGAAGGCAAGAACACCGCGCACCAGGCCAAGAAGCTCACCGACGACGACGTGCGCTTCATGCGCGACCGTTTCAACATCCCCATCAGCGACGCTGACCTGCCGAACATCCCCTTCTACAAGCCGGCCGACGACACACCGGAGATGAAGTACCTGCACGAACGCCGCAAGGCTCTGGGTGGCTACCTGCCCAAGCGCCGCGTCAAGGCCGACGAAAGCTTCACGATTCCGCCCATCGAGACCTTCAAGGCCGTGCTCGAGCCCACCGCCGAAGGCCGCGAGATCAGCACCACGCAGGCCTACGTGCGCTTCCTGACGCAGCTGTTGAGAGACCAAGCACTCGGCCCGCGTGTGGTGCCCATCCTGGTGGACGAAGCGCGCACTTTCGGCATGGAGGGCCTGTTCCGCCAGATTGGCATCTACAACCCCGAAGGCCAGAAGTACACCCCGGTCGATAAGGATCAGGTCATGTACTACAAGGAAATGGTCAACGGCCAGATCCTGCAGGAAGGCATCAACGAAGCCGGTGGCATGGCCAGCTGGATCGCTGCGGCCACCAGCTACAGCACCAACAACCGCATCATGGTGCCGTTCTACATTTACTACTCGATGTTCGGTTTTCAGCGCATCGGCGACTTGGCCTGGGCCGCTGGCGACATGCAGGCGCGTGGCTTCCTGTTGGGTGGCACCAGCGGCCGAACCACGCTGAATGGCGAAGGCCTGCAGCACGAAGACGGCCACAGCCACATCCTGGCCGGCACCATTCCCAATTGCATCAGCTACGACCCGACCTTCGCGCACGAGGTTGGCGTGATCCTGCACCACGGTTTGAAGCGCATGGTGGAGACGCAGGACAACGTCTATTACTACCTGACGCTGCTGAACGAAAACTACCCGATGCCGGGCCTGAAGGCGGGCACCGAAGAGCAGATTCTGAAGGGCATGTACCTGCTGCAGGAAGGTGCCCCGGCCCGCAGGGCCGCTGCGAAGCCCGAAACGCTGCGTGTCAACCTGCTGGGCAGCGGCACCATCCTGCGTGAAAGCATTGCAGCAAGCAAGCTGCTGGAAGCCGAATGGGGCGTGGCCGCCAACGTCTGGAGCTGCCCCAGCTTCAACGAACTGGCACGCGACGGCCAGGACTGCGAACGCTGGAACCTGCTGCATCCCACTGAAGCCCCGCGCGTGCCATTCGTGGCGCAACAACTGGCTGCACACGCCGGCCCGGTGATTGCGTCCACCGACTACATGAAAAACTACGCGGATCAGATCCGCGCCTTCATGCCGCGCGACAAGGGCATCAGCCGAACCTTCAAAGTGTTGGGCACGGACGGCTTCGGCCGCAGTGACTTCCGCAGCAAGCTGCGGGAGCACTTCGAGATCAACCGCCACTACATCGTGGTGGCGGCGCTGAAGACGCTGGCCGATGAAGGCACACTGCCGGCTGCCAAAGTGCTTGAGGCGATCAAGAAGTACGGCATCAACGCCGACAAGATCAACCCGCTGTACGCATAACAACAGGACGGAGACAAGGCATGGCGCTCGTGGAAG
>JAYSYB010000161.1:0-2054 GCA_043716775.1 Rubrivivax sp. | reverse complement strand
TCTGCGGAGCTGCATGCGCGGCCGGAACTGCTGACGCAATACCTCGGCGTCTAGCCGATCGCAGAGGGCAGCACCGAATCGACAAAGCCCGCCCCGCGTGGCATCATGACTTGCCCGGTGCAGTGCCGGGTGACCCGGGCCTGGTGACGACCGCGTCAAACTGAAAGGCTACATTCATGCGTTGGCCCTGGCAAGTTGATGCAAGCTTAGCGCCCGTCCAGCGGCCCTCCGGCTCCCCACAGCCCTCCATCGTCCGGCCCATCGCCTGGCTGGCAGGCGGCCTGGTCATCGTATCGGCATGCGCCGTTGCCATCGCGCTTTATTACCTTCGTGGCGAAGCGCTGCGCTCGGGCGAAGTACTGACCCAGTCCCTGGTTCATGTGATTGAGGAGCAAACCAGCCGCACCTTCCAGACGGTCGATCAACGGCTGCAACTGACAGTCAGTCGCTTGCAGGCCCTGCAGGCTGAAAAAAAACTTGACGAGAATTCGGCCCGGGCCATGTTGCGCGAGCAGCTCAAGGCCCTGCCTTTCGTTCGCGCCATCTGGGTGCTGGACGCGGAAGGCCGCATCCTGTTTGACTCTGACACCGGAAACATTGGCCTTTCACTGTCGGATCGGGAGTACTTTCAGATCTACACACAGCAACCGGCCACGCAATTTCATCTGAGCGCCCCTGTTCGCAGCCGCTCAACGGGCACGTGGCTGATCAGTGCATCGAGGCCGCTGCGCAACAGCAGCGAGGTATTGACGGGCGTTGTGGTTGCAGCCGTCGAGCCGCCCTACTTCGACAAACTCTGGCGCGGAATCAAGCTTGGTGAAGGCGGCGCGATTGCGCTGTTTCGCCGCGACGGCACACTGATGATGCGCAGCCCCGTGGAAGATGCAGCCATGGGAAAGGCGTTTCCCGATCTGCCCCTTTTCTCGGAGTTCGCCAAAACCCCGCAAGGCACTTTCACCACCACCAGCACATTTGACGCCCGCGTCCGCATGATCGCCTACCGCGGGCTGGGACCCTACCCCGAACTCGTTGTTCTGGTGGGCTCGCCCTACGACAATGTGCTGGCCGCATGGAGGCGTTTTGCAACGCTGACCTGGTTGATCTGGTTTGCCGCGGCTGTCACCGTGGTGCTGCTCTCGGCGCTTCTCCTGCGGTATGCGCAGCAGCGCGAACGCACCGAGTCGCGCTTTCGCCAGCTGGCTCAGGCCATGCCGCAAATCGTGTTCATCACCGATGGCAGCGGATTCATGCTTTTCATCAATGACCAATGGACCCGTGTCACCGGGCAACCCATGGAAGCTTCCCTGAATGGGGGCTGGTTCAAGCGTGTTCACCCCGACGACCTGGCGCAGACCATGGAAGATTTTCGTGTTGCGATCGAGACCGGGCAAAGCATGCACAACGAGCATCGCCTGCTCTGCGGGGACGGCAGTTACCGCTGGCAACTGGCGCGCGTCCTGCCGAACCGTGACCCCGGCGGGCGTATCGTCTCCTGGTACGGCACCTCGACCGACATCGACGACCTGAAACAGGCTGAAGCCGCACTGCACGCCAAAACCGGACTGCTTCGCATGGCGGGTCAGCTCTCCAGGCTGGGCGGCTGGGCACTGGAATTGCCGGAGCGCCGATTTTTATGGTCAGACGAATCCTCCTTTGTGCTCGAATTGCCCATGGGCAGCGCACCCACGCTGGAATCGGCGATTGCGCTGTGTGCCCCGCAGTCGCAGGCGCTTGCCAGCCGGGTGACCCGGGAGTGCCTGGAAAACGGCACGCCTTTCGACGTGGAGGTCGAGATGGTGACGGGCACCGGACGGCACATCTGGGTGCGCTCCCTGGGGCAAGCCGTGCGCGATGGCAAGGGCAACATGGTGCGCATGCAGGGCGCGCTGCAAGACGTGACCGCGCGGGTACAGGCCGAGCAGGAAGTACAGGCCCATCTGAAAACCCTGCAACGCGCCGCCGAAGCGGCCCAGACCATCACCCAGCACCACACCCTGGATGCGGTCATGCAGGAAGTCGCGGAGCAGGCGCGCAGCATCATCGGCACCCACCAG
>JAYSYB010000017.1:0-2561 GCA_043716775.1 Rubrivivax sp. | reverse complement strand
AGTCGCGCAGGCGCGCTTGCAGGACTTGTACTGGGGGGCTGGGGTCGAAGGACATGGCGCTTTCCTGGCGGGTGGGCTGCCGGACGCAGCACCGCCAGTGTGCAGCCGTGCGGCCAAGCTGTCTGTCGCTGGTGCGTCGGCTGATCGCCGCCGTTGGGACTGGACGCCAAGCTGCCCAACTCGGGTTGGCATGAACACAGTCAGTCGTGTACTGGCGCGAGGGGTCAAATGAACATCCCGTTTTGGACGCCTTCCTGGCTTCTTTAGCGAAGTTGACAGGTAGGATTTGAAGATCTTGAAAACAAAGGTTTGCCTAAAGCAAGTCGACCGCTGCGCATGACAAAGAACAGCATTTCACCCGTGGACTACGTGGCAGCAGCCCGGCGCCACCATCAGGACGCACAGACCCTGCTTAACCAAGGGCGCGCCGCCAACGCCGGCCAGCTGTTCGGGCTGGCGATGGAGTGCGGGCTCAAGGCGCTGCTGCTCGCGGCAGGCATCCCGCCAGACAAAGATGGCTCGCTGCCAGATCGCCAAAGGTTTCGCCGGCACATGCCCGAGTTGTCGGACCAGATCAATGCCATTGGTCATCTGATCCCGGACGGCAAGCTGGCCAACACCTATCTGGCGATGATCCCGAGTCGGAGCGACTTCAAAAACTGGTCTGTCGATCAACGCTACTGGCGCGACTCCGCGCTGCCCTTGGCAGACCTGCCAGCCTGGGCCACAGCAGCCACCGAAGTGGGGAATATGCTCGACCAAGCCACCCAAGACGGAGTGCTGTGATGGCCAACATTCGATTCAATGACGCCCTGCGGCTGGCTGCAAGCGCCGCCAGCAACAAGGCGCTGCCCGCCGACTGGCCAGTACGCCTCATCCGCGACGTTTACGGGCGGCTGAGGTTCGCCATTGACTGCGACATGGCGCAGTACCCAGAAGCGGCCCGTCTGATGCTGGAGACGGCGCAGCGTGCTCTGGGCGCCTATGCCACCAGCAATGAGGTGTTGTTTCGCGACAGTTTCTCGAACCCGCAGGCGGTGTTTGGCAGCGCCGACTGGCACCGCACCACCGTGCCCTTGGGGGTTGATGAGGACGGCACGCCTCTAGATGACTTGGACGTTCAAATTCTGGACCGTCAGATCACAGGACAGGATTGGCTGCGCCCGCCTTTGAACGCTGGTGCCCACCCCCATCGGCTGGTGTTTTTCGGGCTGAAGGGCGGCGTCGGGCGCTCCACGGCGCTCACCATGGTGGCCTGGGGTCTGGCCCGACAAGGCCGTCGTGTGCTGTTGGTCGACTTTGACCTCGAATCGCCCGGGCTGTCGAGCCTGGTGTTGCCAACCGAGCGCGTGGCCGAGTTCGGCCTGGTGGATTGGTTGGTGGAAGACGCGGTGGGCCAGGGCGACGATGTGCTGGCGGCCATGGTGTCGGCCAGTCCACTCGGCGATACAACCGAGGGCGCTATCCGCGTGGCGGCTGCCATGGGGCAGCGAGAACCAGACTACCTGGCCAAGCTGGCGCGGGCCTATGCCGACGTGCCCAGCCCTGACGGCCCTCGCCGCATGGGCGCCCGGATGCGCCGCGTGTTGGAACTGCTGGAAGCACGGGAACAGCCTGACGTGGTGCTGATCGACAGCCGCGCGGGGCTGCACGACCTGGCCGCCGTGTCCATCACCAGCCTGGCCGACACGGCGCTGCTCTTTGCTACAGACAGTGCGCAGACCTGGGCCGGGTATCGCCAACTGTTCACCCACTGGCAGCGGCGGCCGGACGTGGTGAACCACGTGCGCGAGCGCCTGGCGATCGTGCGTGCACTGACACCCAAGAGCGATCGCGAGGGCGGCGTGAAGCGTTTCCAGCGCGAGGCCTACGAACTGTTCGCCGAGACGCTGTACGACGACATCCCTCCTGCCGCCAAAGCCGATGCGGCAGATTTTTTCCATCCGAGCGAAGCCGACGAAGCGGCACCGCACTTTCCGATCCTGGTGGACTGGGACGAAAGATTTCAGGAATTTGACCCGCGCCTGCGGCCTGAACAGGGTGGCGCCAACGAGGCGCAGGTGAATGCCGCGTTCGGCAACCTCATTCGTTGGGTCGCAGAACGAACAACAGGGAGCGACACATGATGGCGGTGGAGGCGATCAGGCGCGGTATCCGGGAGGTCTCCACGCCGCTGGATCAGGCGCAGTCCACCGCCAACCGGCCGGAGTTCACCTATGTGCCGCCCAGCCACGCCCGCGCGTTGGACCCCGAAGCCACTTTGGTAGAGGGCATTCGCGGTGCAGGCAAGTCGTTCTGGTGGGCCCAACTGGCATCCCCTTCGCACAGAGCGTTTGTACAGGAGAGCTTTCCAGAAGCCAGGCTGCCCAAGACGCTCACGGTCGCCCAAGGCTTCGGCAGCGGTTTGTCCCCCACGCAATGGCCGGACGCGGGCGTGTTGGGCAAACTGGCAGAGCGATATCGGCCGCGCTCGATCTGGCGTGCGGTGATCGCATTGCATGTCGGGTTTACCGGACCCTTCAACGGGCTCACAACCTGGGACCAAAGAGTCGGGTGGATCC
>JAYSYB010000160.1:0-2056 GCA_043716775.1 Rubrivivax sp. | reverse complement strand
AAACGACCAGTCCGATTCCGTTGCCGTTCTTCTTGGTCGAATAGAACGGAACGAAGAGATTGGCGAGGTTCGTCACTCCCATGCCCTCATCGTCGATTTCCAGCTGCCAGAATCCTTTCTCCTGCCAGCAGCGCACTGATATCACGCCTGCCTCCATCATCGCTTCGCGGGCATTCTTGATCAGATTGACCAGCACCATATCCAGTTGTATTGGGTCGCAGTACGCAAGCAGTGGGCCTGGCGGGAGATCGAGCACCACGCGCGTGTCAGAGGCCAGCGCCGGAAGCCTGGAAAGCATCGGCGAGATATCGGCCAGGATCTTGTTGGGTGGCGGCAGCCGGGCCATTTCCGCATAGCGACGGACGAAATGGTGAAGGTGCTGGGAGCGCTGCGCGATCAGTTCGAGTGCCGCGTTCAATTCCCCGCGCAGTTCATCGTCGCCGAGCTTGACCTCGCTCAGCAGCGACTGCACCGTGGCGCTGAGCGAAATGATAGGGGTTATGGAATTGTTGACTTCGTGACTGATCACCTGGATCAGGCGCTTCCAGACATTGAGTTCTTCGGCACGCAATGCGGCGCGAATATCGACGATAAACAGGAGCCGAAAAGAGCTGCCGTGTTCGAGGTGCTGGGCGCTCTGGACGCGCCAAGTGCCGCTTGCCCCCGGGAAGTCGTATTCGAACGCCTCGCTGGGTGCGTCGTCGTCGGAAAGCAGGAAATCCATCCCCAGAACATCGCTGGGTTTTCCGATGGCGTCGTGCTCCTCCAGTGCAAGCAGCCGAAGCGCCATGTTGTTGGCGAGCCTCAGCTTGAGTGACTTGTCGAAAGCGAAGATCGCCACATCCACTTCCGCGAGGACCTTTTTCAAGAGGTGTCGCGTCTCCTGCGTTTCCAGACGCTGCCGCTGCAGAGCACCTGCGATGGCGTTGATGCTGGTGACCAGAGTCCCCATGGCGTCGTGGCGGTTGGCGCACGAGCCGCGCAACGTGAATTTACCCAGACGCACCGCCTCGACCAGGTTGACCAGCGTCAACAGGTGAAATCGCACCCGGTTGCGAACGATCGCGGCGCATGCGAGCAGAATGGATACCATCAACAGGAGCAGCAGCCCCTTGGGGTAGGGCGACAGCGGCAGGTAGAACATCGCGACCGCTATGCCCGTCAGGGACGGCAGTCCCCCGGCCAGTACGAGTACGGACAACCGAGTTTCGAAAGCCAACGACATTGGCGGTCAATATCCGTGCTTACCCAGCCGGCGATAGAAGGCCGAACGGGAAATGCCCAGGGTTTTCGCAGCCGCGGTGACGCTGCCGGTGTGCTTGCGAAGAGCGATGTGCAGCAACTGCTTCTCGGCATCCTCTAACGTCAGGTCCTGCCATCTCTCCACCGTCGGCATGCGTGCCGCCAGAGGCGGCTGCAGCCCGAGCTCGGTCACATCGAGGTAACCGCCGCGCGCGAGGAGCGTGGCGCGCTCCACCACATGATTGAGCTCGCGGACGTTGCCCGGCCAACCGTATTCAAGCAGCGCCGCCTGCGCAGCGGCGGAGAAGCCCGATATCGAGCGACTGTATTTGGCCGCGTGACGTTTGAGGTATGACTCGGCGAGGCAGAGGATCTCGCCTCTGCGTTCCCGCAACGGTGGAAGACAGATCTCGATCCCGTTCAGCCGATAGAGCAGATCCTGTCGAAAACTGCCGTCCTTGATCAGCGCCGGCAGGTCGGCATTGGTGGCGGTGATGATGCGAACATCAGCGAAGCGGCTCTGACTCGAGCCCAGCTTCTCGAACTGGCCTGTCTCCAGCACGTGCAGCAGTTTGGCCTGCTGCGAAGGCGGGAGATTCCCGATTTCGTCCATGAACAGCGTGCCGCCCTCGGCCAGCTCGAATCGGCCGATCCTGTCGGTACGGGCGTCGGTGAACGCTCCCTTCGTGTGGCCGTAGAGCTCGCTTTCAAACAGCCCGTCGGGAATCGAACTCATGTTCACGGTCACGAAAGGCTTTGAACGGCGCAGTGATCGGTCGTGGATCAGTGCGGCCAACTGACTCTTGCCGGTGCC
>JAYSYB010000159.1:0-6437 GCA_043716775.1 Rubrivivax sp. | reverse complement strand
TGGCGCTTGACCTCAGTCGGTGGCGAAGTGACGTTGCAGGAAGGCCAGCACGGCCTTGTTGAAGGCAAGCGGCGCTTCGACGTTGGCGATGTGGCCGGCGCCCGCCAGGCATTCAAACGCACTGCCAGCAATCCGCGCTGCCATGCGCTGCATCACGTCGGGCGGCGCCGTGCGGTCGTGCTCGGCCGCCAGCAGCAGCGTCGGTACGGCAATGGACGCCAACGCAGCGCGGCGGTCGAAGCCGGCGATGGCGCGCAGCGCCGTGCGGTAGGTGGCTTCGGGCACGCAGGACATCACGTCCATCGCCAGGTGAAGCGCCGCATGCGGTGCCTGCGGCGACACCATGCCCGGCACCAGCTTCTGTGCCACGCCTGCCATGCCCAGGCCGGCGTCCAGCGGCGCCAACCGGTCGGCAACGAACTGCGCCTGCCAGGCGCCGTCGGCCTTGCCGAAGGACGCGCTGGTGCAGGCCAGCATCAAGCCCTGAACAGCCTGCGGATGGCGCGCAGCGACCTCTTGCGCCACCATGCCGCCCATGCTGTGGCCCAGCAGCACGGTGCGCGGGGCGCCGATGTGCACGGCAACGTCCAGCACGGCCTGCACCATCGAACCGAGGTCCGGTGCGCCGGCCGATTCCCCATAGCCGGGGAAGTCGATGGCGACGGCCTGATAGCCCGTGCTTGCCAGCGCGGCCGTGGTACCCGAACCCGCGTCCGACCAGATCGAGCGCCCGCCACCGATGCCATGCAGCAGCAGCACCGCCGTGCCGCCACGCCCCGCTGCCGTGAACGCAGGCAGGCTCACAACAGCACGCCTTTTTCAACCACGGCCACGCCGTCCAGCAGCACCGTGCAGCCGCGCAGTGGCAGGTCAAAGTGCCCGAGCGTGTGGCGGCCCGCCACTTCGTTGGCACCGGTGCTGTAGAGGAAGTTGCCGGCAAAGGCGCGCAGTTCGGTGCCGTTGAAGTCGCGCTTGTCGTAGAAAGTCATCGCGTCCCAGCGCGCTCGGCGGTTCAGGCCCCAGCCCAGGTGCGACACGGCGTAGGCCGCACGGTCTTCGGCAGATTGCCCCCAGGCCGCCAGGTAGCCCCGAATCAGTTCCGCATCGGTGCCTTCGCCTTCAACCGCCACCGCGTGGTCGTTCTCGATCACCAGCCTGACCGGCTCGTGCAGATAACGTTTGAAGGTCAAATTGACATCGCCCTTGTCCAGCACCAGCGTGCCGTTGACGCTGCCCGCCGCCGGGAAGGCCAGCACGAGCCCGCCAGGCCAGTGGCTGAGCGTGCCCGGCTTGCTGGTGAAGCCCCACACGCCGCCAATGCGCGCGCCTGCCAGAGAGACGCGCAACTCCGTGCCGGCGGCAGACAACACCTGCATCTCGCGCGCCGCTTTCAGGCGCCGCATGGCGTCGCGCACGGGTGCTTCGTCTTCCGCCTGTGGCAGGCAGCGTTCCAGAATTTCCGGGTGCTCATGGCTGATCGCCAGCACGCGTGCGCCGCCGCTCAAGATGCGCGGCAGCTCCTGCGCGTGCTGCAAGCCTTCCACCGTGCAGTCGGCGACAAACACGCTGGCGGCCAGGGCCTGCACCACGGGCTCGAGGCGGCCGATCGCGTCCGACGCACCGGTGCTGCGCACGGGCACCGGCGCGGTCAGGGGCTTGCCCGGCAGCACGAGATGAAAAGGCCGTGCACCCAGGCGCAGCAAAGCCAGTTCAGACAGCTTTGGCAGATCGGGCCGGGTCTGCGTCTCCGACAGCACTGCACAAGCATCGCCGGGCTTCACGCCGCAGAGGCTGAAGGTGTGGACGAACATGTCGATCCAGTGGCCGTCAATATTCACAGCACCTCCCCCAGCAGCCGGTAGTGGCCGGCCTGGAACAGCAGCGGCGGCAACGGCGATTCACTGCAGGCCAGCACGCGGCCGATGAAGAGGCGGTGGTCCCCCGCCGTCTGGTGCGACAGCGTTTCGCATTCGAACACCGCCGCGCAACCGGCCAGCACCGGCGAGCCGTGTTCGCCTTGGGCCCAGGCCACATCGGCAAACCGGTGTTCGCCGCGGGTGGCGAAGCGGCGCGACAAGTCCACCTGCGATTCAGACAGCACGTTGATGGCAAAGCGCGGCGCGGCTTCAAAGGCGACCATGCTCGGGCTGGCGCTGCGCAGCGACCACAGCACCAGAGGCGGGTCCAGCGACAGCGCGTTGAAGGAGTTGGCCGTCAGGCCGACCGGCTCGCCCGCAGCGTCCAGGCAGGTGACGATGGTGACGCCCGTGGTGAAACGGCCTAGGGCGTTGCGGAACTGGCGGCTGTCCAACGTCACTCCGTGCGCATTCGGTCGTCAGGCGGCCGGATCGGCATTGCCCGCCTGGATGCCCCAGCGCGCCAGGGCCGCGTCATCGGCCACCCGCGCATCGACCCAATGCGCACCGGCAGCCGAGCTTTCCTTCTTCCAGAACGGCGCTTGCGTCTTCAGATAATCCATCAGGAATTCGCAAGCCTGAAAAGCCTGGCCGCGGTGTGCGGAAGTCACCGCCACCAGCACGATCTGCTCCAGCGGCTGCAGCACGCCGACGCGGTGCACCACACGCGCGCCGCAGATGTCGAAGCGGTGCTGCGCCTCGTCGATCATCGCTTCGATGGCGCGTTCGGTCATGCCGGGGTAGTGCTCCAGCTCCATCGTGCGGATCTGCGGCTCGGCGCCGGTGCGGTCGCGCACGGTGCCGGTAAAGGTGGCGACGGCACCGACGCCGCCGTCATTGGCGCGCAAGGCGGCCACTTCGGCCGTTATGTCGAAGTCCTGTTTCTGGATCGAGACGCGCGCCATCGTCTTCAACCGCCTGTGACGGGCGGGAAGAAAGCGACTTCGGCACCGTCATTCAGCGCGGCAGACTCATCGCACAGCACCTGGTTCAAGGCGCAGCGAACGGCGCGGCCGCGGGCCAGCAGATCAGCGTGGCGACCGCCGCGCGCCAGCAGCATGTCGCGCAGCGTGGCAACCGTGCTGCCTTCACCCACTTCGACGTTCTCTGACGCGCCCAACGCTTCACGCAACGACGCAAAGTAACGCAGCTGGATCTTCATCGGGCGACCAGTTCTGCCAAGGGCAGAAAGCGCACCATGTCGCCAACGCGGATGGCATGCGACGGCGGATTGTCCAGCAAGCCGTCGGCCCACACCGCCGAGGTCAACACGCCAGAGCTCTGGTTGGGGAACAGCTCCAAGCCGCCTTCGGCGTTGAAGCGCACGCGCAGGAATTCGCGCCGCTTGTCGGGCTTGCCCCAGTCGAAGTCGGCGCGGACGGCCAAGCCCTTCGGCAGGCCCGTCGGCAAGCCCTGCAGCGCGCGCAGCACAGTGCTGACGGCCAGCAACCAGGTGACAAACGCAGAGACCGGGTTACCAGGCAGGCCGACGAGCAGCGCCGCCGTGTTGTCAGGCCGGCGGATGCAGCCGTAAGCCAGCGGTTTGCCAGGCTTGATGGCCATCTGCCAATGTTCGACATGCCCCTCGGCCTGCGCTGCAGGCTTCAGGTGGTCTTCGTCACCCACCGACACGCCGCCGCAAGTGACGATGAGGTCGTGCGCCTCAGCCGCCTGGCGCAGCACGGCGCGGGTGGCGTCCAGGCGGTCGGGCACGATGCCCAGGTCCGTGAAGTCACAGCCCGCTGCTTGCGCCAGGCCGCGCAGCACGAAGCGGTTGCTGTTGTAGATGGCACCGGGCCGCAGCGCCTCACCGGGCATCATCAGCTCGTCACCGGTGGAGAAAATGGCGATGCGCGGGCGGCGCAGCACGGTCAGCTGCCCGGCACCCACCGACGCGGCCAAGCCCAGCGCTTGCGGCATCAGGCGCGTACCGATGTGCAGCACGGCGGCACCGTGTTGCACGTCTTCACCGCGGCGGCGGATCCACTGGCCACTGGACGGCACGGTGTTGATGCGCACGCCGCCGAAGCCCTCATCCGATTGACTGGCAGGGTGTGCAACGATGGCCTCGCACTGTTCCTGCATGACGACGGCATCGGCACCCGCCGGCATCTGGCCGCCGGTAAAGATACGCGCCGCAGTGCCGGCTTGCAGCGCGTGGCCCACCACGCCGGCGGGGATGCGCTGCGACACGGGCAACACAGTGCCACTGCAGGTCACATCGGCGGCACGCAGCGCATAGCCGTCCATCGAGGTGTTGTCCTCGGGCGGCACGTCCAGCGTGGCCAGCACGTCCTGCGCCAGCACGCGGCCGAGCGCATCGAAGGTGGACAGCGTCTCAGTCTGCGTGATGCGGTGCGGCATGGCTGCGGCCACCAGGCGCAGCAGCGCGTCGTCCAAGCTCAGGAGCGGTCTCATGGCCGGGCGTGCTTCAGCCATGGGCGCAGTGCTGTTTGATGAAGTGCTTGACGGCAGCCACGTCGGGCGCCATCACCGTGAAGCGCTTGGGCAGGCTCTCAATGCCACGCAACGCGGCGGGAGGCTCAGGATCGACGCCCGTGGCTTCGCGGATCGTGGCCGCAAACTTGGCCGGCAGCGCGGTTTCCAGCACGATCATCGGCACGCCAGCCTGCAGGTGTTCGCGCGCTACCTTCAGGCCGTCGGCCGTGTGGGTGTCGATCATCACGCTGCCCTCCTGCCAAGTCTGTCGGATGGTAGCCAGGCGGTGGGCATGGGTGCTGCTGCCAGAGACAAAACCGAAGGCTGCGGCCGGCGCAAATTCAGCCGCCGTCAACGTGAAACCGCCCTGCGTCGCGATCAGCGGGCCGAAGAGTTGCGCGGTGCGCGCACTGTCGCGGCCCAGCAGGTCGAACACGAAGCGCTCGAAGTTGCTGGCCTTGCTGATGTCCATGCTGGGGCTGCTGGTCTCATGCGTCTCGCCGGTGGCGCGCACGCGATACGTGCCGGTGCGGAAAAACTCGTCGAGCACGTTGTTTTCGTTGGTGGCGAGCACGAGCTTGTCGATCGGCAAACCCATGGACCGGGCGACGTGGCCGGCGCAAATGTTGCCGAAGTTGCCGCTGGGGACCGCGAAGCTGACCCGTTGCGAATTTGCCGTCGTGGCCTGGAAGTAACCGGCGAAGTAATAGACCACCTGTGCCAGCAGCCGCGCCCAGTTGATGCTGTTGACGGTGCCGATGCGGTATTGGCGCTTGAAAGCGAGATCGTTGCTGACGGCCTTGACGATGTCCTGGCAGTCGTCGAACACACCGTCCACCGCGATGTTGTGGATGTTGGCGTCCTGCAGGCTGAACATCTGCGCTTGCTGAAAAGGGCTCATGCGGCCGTTGGGGCTGAGCATGAAGACGCGCACGCCGCGCTTGCCGCGCATGGCGTATTCGGCCGCGCTGCCGGTGTCGCCACTGGTGGCGCCCAGGATGTTGAGCGCTTCGCCGCGGCGCGCCAGCTCGTACTCGAACAGGTTGCCCAGCAGCTGCATCGCCATGTCCTTGAAGGCCAGCGTGGGGCCGCCCGACAGGGCTTGCAGGTAAAGCGGCGTAGGTCCGTCTTGCAGTTGTTTAAGCGGCGTGATCTGGGGTGTGCCGAAGGTGGCTTCGGTGTAGGTGGCATCGCACAGGCGCCGCAGGTCGGCGGCGGGGATGTCGTCGATGTACAGGCTCAGGACTTCGAAAGCCAGCTCGGCATAGCGCAGGCCGCGCCAGCGTGTCAGCGTGGTGTCGTCGATCTTCGGGTAGTGCGCCGGCAGGTAGAGGCCGCCGTCGGGCGCCAGGCCTTCGAGCAGGATGTCGGAGAAGCCGCGATCGGTCTTGTCGCCGCGGGTGCTGAGGTATTTCACGATTGGGTGCAGAGTGTTGTTGATGCCATTGTCAGACAGCCGGCGTGCGGGGAATGTTGGCAGCGATTTGCTGTGCAGTCGCCAGACGCTGGCGATGGCGCTGTGACAGGGACAGGGCTGCGACCAGTTGCTGCCGCAGATGCAGCGCTTCGTCAGCACTGCTGCGGCGTTCGTCCGGGGTCGCCGCGTCGTTGTCTGCAATTCTCTCCAGCGACACGGCCAAGTCATCCAGCACCTGCGGGCTGTCGCCCAGCGCCTGCCGCAACTGGCGGCTCAGTTCCAGGCATTCGCGGTAGGCCGCCAGCGCCGCGTCGCCACGGCCGGCGTCGCGTTCTGCATCGCCCACTTTGCTCAGTGAGACCGACAAATCGCGGAGTACCTGCGGGCTGTCGCCCAGCGCCTGCCGCAACTGGCGCCTGAGTTCCAGGCTTTCGCGGTAGGCCGCCAGCGCCGCTTCGCCGCGGCCGGCGTCGCGTTCTGCATTGCCGACCTTGTTCAGCGAGACTGACAGGGCGCGTTGCACCTGCGGGCTGTCGCCCAGTGCCAGCCGCAACTGGCGGCTGAGATCCAGGCTTTCGCGGTAGGCCGCCAGCGCCGCTTCGCCGCGGCCGGCGTCGCGTTCTGCATTGCCCACGTGGTCCAGCGCGACCGACAGGTCGCGTTGC
>JAYSYB010000158.1:0-6442 GCA_043716775.1 Rubrivivax sp. | reverse complement strand
GACATCGTCAACCACAGCGTGGGCCGGGTGCTGGACCTCTTCGACATCCAGACCGACCTGGTGGCGCGCTGGAAAGGGCTGGGCCAGGCGTGATTGAGCCGACTGCCCTGTACGTGTACTACACGGTAGATGCGGCGCAGCACGCGGACTGCGCCGTGCGGGTGCGTCAGTTTCAGGCCCGGTTGCAGGATGCATGGCCGGGCCTGGGGTGTGAACTGATGCAGAGGCCTGAAGCAGCTGCTGGCGCCGAGACCTGGATGGAGGTCTACCGCCACGCGGACGGCATCCCGCAAACGCTCATTCAACACATCGGCGAAACCGCTGCGGCCGATAACTTGCCTGCACCGCGCCACAGTGAGCGCTTCGTGCCTCTGCGCTGAGGCGTTTGACGCTATTGACGAGCCACCGCGCGCGGCCAGAATCGGCCGATGCACCCACTGCTGTCACGCCGCCGCCTGCTCACCCACATGATCCCCTCCCTCAGCGCCGTGCCCTTTTTCGGCATCAGTGGTTGCGCCGCGCCGGCGGCCGTGGCACCCGACCTGGTCAAGGCCTTTGCGCCCACGGGCAGGCTGCGCGCCAGCATCAACCTGGGCAACCCGATCCTGGCCAGGCGCAACCCGGCCACGGGCGAGGTCTTCGGTGTTTCAGTGGACTTGGCGCGCGCGTTGGCACAAGAGCTGGGCGTGACGGCAGACCTGGTGGTTTTCGACGCGGCGGCCAAGTCGGTGGAGGCGGTAAAAACCGGCCAGGCCGACATCGGCTTCTTCGCCGTCGACCCGCTGCGAAGCGACGGCGTGCGCTTCAGCGCGCCCTATGTGCAGATCGAAGGTGCCTACCTTGTGCGCAATGCCTCGGCGCTGACTGACAACGGGCAAGTTGACCGCGTCGGCACCCGCGTGATGGTGGGCAAGGGCAGCGCCTACGACCTGCACCTGACGCGTGAATTGAAAGCCGCCACGATCCTGCGCGCACCCACCTCACCGGCGGTGGTGGACAGCTTCATCTCGGAGAACGCCGACGTGGCCGCCGGTGTGAAGCAGCAACTGCAGGCCGACGCCGCACGCTTGCCCGGTTTGCGCCTGCTGCCCGGGCGTTTCATGGTCATCGAACAGGCCATGGGCGTGCAGGCGAGCCGGGGTGACGCGGCGCAAACCTTCCTGCGCGGCTTTGTGGAACGCGCCAAGGCCAGCGGCTTTGTGGCCGCCAGCTTGCAGAAGCACGGCATCCAGGGTGCCATCGTGGCACCGGTGGGCTGAAAGGCGGCTTGAGCGTCCGCCGTTCGGCCGCCAGTGGTCGCGGCAAAGAACTTGCGCAGATTGGCGCAATGCGCCACGTCCATTGCCAGCGCCCACACCTGCGCCGCCTTGTCAGCGCCCGGCTCCGGCTCGGCCTGGCCAACAAATTGGCGCGCAGTTGATCGTTGCTCATCGGCCGTTGGACACTGCCGATGGCATGTTCAGCAAACAGATGCAGCACACGCCCGTCGGTGGTGTGGATGGTGGGGTCGGCCGATTCTTCTTGGATGCTGTTGTCCACCACCGCCTCGACCTTGACGCGCAAGGCCAGCACGTCGGCGCGGTTGACGACTTCGTCGGTGTATTCGTGCTCGCCCGCCTGGCCGTGGATCAGGCCGACGGGGCAAGAGCGGTAGACGCTGAACTAGCTTTCCAGCCACGTCACGTGGTGGCTTTTCGTCGGTAAGTTCCAGCCCCAGCGAATGCACCCTCGCTTCGCTCTCTTCGTTCAAACAGTCGGCGGTCAATCACGGGTTGAAGCGCACAGCGAAGCACTCAAGCCTGCCCGGGCCCGCCTTTGCCGCCGCTAAACGAAACCAACGGAAGCCGCCCGACTACCCCCACCGCGTATCCGTAGCCTCCATGATCTCGTCCACGATTTCCAGGAAGTGCGCTACGTTGAGCGGCTTGGTCACGTAGTGCAGCGCGCCGGACGTCAGCGCGTTCTGGGTCTGCTGCAGCGTGGCGTCGGCGGACACCACCACGACGGGGATGCTGGCCACGCTGTCGTCCTGCTTCAGGTGTCGCAGCAATTCCAGGCCGCTGATGTCGGGCAGTTGCATGTCCAGCAGCACCAGGTCGGGCTGCGTGTTGCGGATGGCGGCCAAGCCGTCCAGGCCCAGCGTGGATGTTTCAAGGCGGATTTGCGCGCGCTGCGCAAACACGCCGCGCATGACTTCGATGTTGGTCGCGTTGTCTTCCACGTAATGCACCAGGCGCTGCTGGTAAGGCGCGGGTGAGGTGTCGGTGTAGCGCACGGCCGGGGGCTCGGCGCGCGCGGCTGCGGGCAGGCGCAGCGTGAATGTTGAACCCTGCCCTTGCACGCTGCGCGCGTCCAGCGTGCCGCCCATGCGTTCGGCCAGCACCCGGCTGATGACAAGGCCAATGCCGGTGCCTTCGATGCTGCTTTGCTCGCGGCCCAGGCGGTTGTAGGGCTGGAACAGGGCAGCCTGTTGGGCCGCCGTCATGCCCAGGCCCGTGTCGGCGACGCTAATTTCCACCGCCGGGCCGCCCGGCACGTCCAAGCGCCGGGCGCTGACAGTGACGCTGCCGCCTTCGCGGTTGTACTTGACGGCGTTGGACAGCAGGTTCGTCAGCACCTGCTTCAGGCGGGTGCTGTCGGCAAGCACCGCCACGCCGGCCAACCCGTCTTCATCCAGCCGGTTGATGAAATTCACCTGGCGCTGAGTGGCCAGGGCCGCCACCATGGCCTGACAGGCGGCCACCAGTGGCTGCACGGCCACCGGCATCAAGTTCAGCTGCACCGACCCGCTCTCAATGCGTGCCAGGTCCAGGGTGTCGTTGATCATCTCCAGCAAGTGCCAGCCAGCGCGCTGGATCTGCTGCGTCCATTCACGCTGGTGTGGCAGCAGGCCGGGGTCACGGTCCAGCCCCAGCAGCTGCGCAAAGCCAATCATGGCGTTGAGCGGCGTGCGCAGTTCGTGACTCATGCGGGACAGGAATTCGTTCTTCGCCAGGTTGGCGGCCTCGGCGCGCTGCAGCGCTTTTTCTGAGGCTTCCAGGCGCAAATGGTCGGTGATGTCTTCCACCACGCCCACCATCCGCACCAGTGCACCGTCGGCGCCGCGCAAGGCGCTGGCGCTAACGCGCACCGTGATCTCGTGCCCGGCGCTGGCGTGCAGGCGGACAGCTTCCAGCGGGCTGGGTGCGCGGCCTTGCAGCAGGTCGCGCCGCATCCGGCGGATGGCGGTGGCGTCGTCGCTGTGCACCATCTCGGCCACCGAGCGCCCCAGCAAGGCGGGTGCCGGCTGCCCGGTCATGTCGCAGAAGCGGGTATTGCATTCAATCAGGTGGCCCTGGGGGTCGAGGAAGATGATGCCCAGCGGCACGTTGTCGAGGATGCTGCGCAGGCGCTCGCCGCTTTCGCGCAACGCGGCCTCTGCCTGCAGGCGCTCAACAACCTGGCCGCGCAGTTCCTGGGTGCCGGCGCGCACCGCCAGTTCGGTGCGCCGGCTGTGGCCGGTGACCGTGAGCAGCAGCGCGCCCAGCATCGCCGCCGCCGCCATGCCCGACAGCGACAGAAGCCACGCTGCTTCGCGCTGGCTGCCGGGCAGCGTAGCCGGGTCGGCCCACAGGCGCAGCGTGAAGTTGCGGCCACCGAAAGGCAAGTGGCGGTCAAGACCAAACTGGGCTGCCGCCAGCACGGCGCTTTCGCAGCCTGCGGGGCCGGCGACGTGGCGTGCCGCGATGCCTGGGGCTGCTTCGTCCATCAGACACCACTGCATGAAAGACTCGGCCGGCGTGGCCAGGCCGGCCATCGCATCTTCGGTTCTCAGGGTGACGAAGACGACGCCGCTGAACTGCGCAAGGCGCGCTTCAGGGGTGGTCGGTTGGCCGCTGTACAGCGCCTGATAAAGCACCAGGCCGATCTCGCGGTGGCTGGATTGCGTCAGCTCGAACACGGTGGTGGCTGCGGGTTCGCCGCTCAACCGGCTGGCGTTGATCGCCGCGCGGGCGGCCGGGGCCGACAGTTCATTGACGCCCTGCGCCGCCGCGTTGCCGGCTTCGGGCTCGATATGGCGCAGCACCACCACTTCGCCGCTCTCCGCGCGCGCAGAGCCGTCGTCGCGGTCAAAGACGCGGAAGTTGCTTTCACCTTGCGCGCGCGCTGCGGATTCGAAGGCGGCCACGCGATCACTGGCCAGGCGCACGCTGTAGCCGGTGGCCTGCAACTGGATCGGTTGCGCCAGCCACCAGCGCGACGCGGTGCGCAGGCTGTTGACGTCCAGGCTGCCGTTGATGAGGGCCGCGCCGTGCAGGGCCTGCAAGGCATGCTGTGCTGAGCCCAGCCGCGACTGCGCGGCGTCGGCCAGACGCGTGGCGACACGTTCAAAAACGGCGTGCTGGCGTTCGCGGTCCAGCCGGTTGGTTTCAAACACCGCAACCGCCAGCAGGCACATGGCCAACAGCAAGGGCGCGCTCAAGGTGCGGCGGCGCGGTCGCCAGTCGGCGGCGGGCTGGCCGATGACGGTCAGCACCAGCGGCGCAGCAATCAGCACGCCCAGCGTGTCGCCGCTCCACCATGTCAACCAGTTGGCAAGGGCAGCCGAAGCAGGCATGGCGCCCGTGGCCCACAGTGCGGGCGTGGCAATGCTCGTGCTGATGGTGCACGCCAGCAGGCCACCGAACAAGCCGGCGCGGGCGATGTCGCGGGGCGCATTCAGCACCACTGCCGGGCCTACAAAGCGGCGCACCAGCCAGGCACCCACCCCGGCCTGCAGCATGGCGCCGAAAGCAATCAAGAGCGGCAGCAATACCAGGTCCGTCCCCGACTGGTGGCGCAACAGACCGAACGCGGCGTTGACTGTAAAAGCACCTAGCAGAACGCCGGGCAGGGCGGCGCGGCCATAGGTCAGCACGGCAGCCAATGCGATGCCCGCCGACGGGTACAGCGGCGACGCGTAGCCGGGCGACCCGGCCAGCATCAGCGCCAGCGCCCCCACAGCGGCATAGGCCAGCGCGGTGCCCAACGCAACCAGGGCTTGGGCCCATGGACCGGCTGGGAAGGACGCAGGCGAAGCGGTATTCATGATCGGCGCACTGTACGCGGCTGCGTCTGTGGGTGTGCCCATGAATGCGCCCGTAAATGCGGGTGCTTCAGGCACTGCAGGCTTGCGCGGGGGCTTGGCTCCCGCGCGTGAAATCGCGCTCGAAGCCTTCGCCAGCCATGCAAGCCCTCCCGGGCTTGCATGAGCGTGCTTAGCTGCTGAACAGGAAGTTCAGCACGTCACCGTCCTTGACGACATATTCCTTGCCTTCGGCACGCATCTTCCCATGGTCCTTGGCGCCTTGTTCGCCCTTGAAGGCAACGAAGTCGTCGAAGGCGATCGTCTGCGCGCGAATGAAACCGCGTTCAAAGTCGGTGTGGATGACGCCTGCGGCCTGGGGCGCGGTGTCGCCGATGTGGATGGTCCAGGCGCGCACCTCTTTCACGCCGGCGGTGAAGTAGGTCTGCAGGCCCAGCAGCTTGAAGGCCGCGCGGATCAGGCGGTTCAGGCCCGGCTCGGTCTGCCCCATTTCCTGCAGGAACATGGCCTTGTCCTCGTCAGCCATGTCGGCCAGTTCGGCTTCGGTCTTAGCGCAGATGGCCACGACTGGCGCGTTCTGTTTCGCCGCCATTTCACGCAGGCGGTCCAAAAAGGGGTTGTTGTCGAAACCGGTCTCGGACACGTTGCCGACAAACATCGCAGGCTTGGCGGTGATCAAGCACAGCGGCTTCAGGATGGCGAGCTCCTCTTTGCCAAAGGCGATGCCGCGCACTGGCTGTGCCTGGTCAAGAACGGCCTGGCATTTTTCCAGCACCTTGACGAGTGCGGCGGCTTCCTTGTCGTTGCCCGAACGTGCCGCCTTGACGTAGCGATGCAGACTTTTCTCGACCGTGGTGAGGTCGGCCAGGCAGAGTTCGGTCTGGATGATTTCCAGGTCGGCAATCGGGTCCACCTTGCCGGCGACGTGGATGACGTTGTCGTCCTCGAAACAGCGCACGACATTGACGATGGCATCGGTTTCACGAATGTGGCTCAGGAACTGGTTGCCCAGGCCTTCACCCTTGCTGGCGCCGGCCACCAGGCCTGCAATGTCGACGAATTCCACAATCGCCGGCACCACGCGTTCGGGTTTGACGATGTCGCTCAACTGGCCCAGTCGCAGGTCTGGCAACTCCACGACGCCGACGTTGGGTTCGATGGTGCAGAAGGGGTAGTTCTCGGCCGCGATGCCGGCCTTGGTCAGGGCATTGAAGAGCGTGGACTTGCCGACGTTGGGCAGGCCAACGATGCCGCACTTGAGACTCATTGGTTTCTTTCGGGTCAGGGCAGGTGAACGGACAAAGAACTGATGATTTTCCTACACTGCGCCCATGAGCTCACCTTCGATACGGCTGCAGTCCCACCAGAAAGACCTGG
>JAYSYB010000157.1:0-19498 GCA_043716775.1 Rubrivivax sp. | reverse complement strand
GCACAGCGCCTCCCTTGGCAGTTGACCGCTTGATTGGGTTGGCCGATGCAAGCAAGAACCTCGTCGGGAAAATGGAGGAAGGCACGCTCCCTGCCCGGATGAAACCTGCGGACCTGAATGCGGACTTGGCAAAGCTCTGCGGAATCATCTCGAGGCTCCTTGACCGCGACATCTTCCCGTGGCTGGCTACGGCAGAAAGCCCCAGTGATCACGAACGCGACCGGGCGTCGACAATCGTGGCTGACCGCCTATGCAGCGCAGTGGCAAATCCAATCGTCCGTAACGCACAGGAGCAGCGACAACTCGAACTCATTGGAAACTGGCTCAATGAACGTGGCTACCGCAGGCAGGGACACCCCAGTGCAATGCCGCTGTCCGAAATGGAAGCTGGAACCTACGCCTTCCGCATGAGTCTTGCGGTTGGTAGGTCGCACAAGGTTAACGTTCCAGTGGATGTAGTCGTACAACCGAAAAAGCTGCGAAGGGATTGCCTGCCAATCTTGATCGAAGCCAAGTCAGCGGGAGACTTCACCAACACGAACAAGCGGCGCAAAGAGGAAGCTACCAAGATTCGCCAGCTTCAAAAGGCCTATGGTGAAACCGTACCCTTCGTGCTGTTTCTTTGCGGCTACTTTGGCGCCGGCTATCTGGGATACGAAGCCGCAGAGGGAATCGATTGGGTGTGGGAGCACCGTATCAACGACCTTTCTAAATTGGGGCTGTGAGGCGCATGATGGCCGCCCCCCACCGCTTGATCGAATCCCGGCGACAAGCCATTCAAATGGAAGTCGATTCGCGCAAGACTGCGGCAGAGCGCAATCGGCTTGGGCAGTTTGCAACACCCAATGCCCTCGCTGTTGAAATTGCTCGCTACGTCGACACAGTTCTTGGCCTCAATCAGCGCGGTCTCCGATTCGCCGATCCCTCGCTGGGCTCAGGCAGTTTCTACTCGGCGGCACTTGCTGTATTTGGCCCCGAGCGCATGGGTAGCGCTTTGGGCATCGAGATTGATCCGGCGTTCGCCGAGATAGCTAACCAACTTTGGAGTGATTCCGGACTTGAGGTTTTGCAGGTTGACTTCACGCGGGTTGTTGCCAGCGCAGCCTGCCCACCTCCCCCGAACATTATTCTGGCTAATCCACCTTACGTTCGACATCATCATCTGAGCCGAGAGGAGAAAGATCGCCTCAAGGCTCTGACGTTCAAAATGACCGGGGTTGAAGTCAACGGTCTCGCTGGCCTTTACGTGTACTTTCTCCTGCTTGCCACCGCGTGGATGGAAGAGGGGGGAGTCGCAGCTTGGCTTGTTCCCTCGGAGTTCATGGATGTCAATTACGGCGCCGTACTCAAAGTCTTTCTCGCAGATCGAGTCACGCTGATCCGCGTTCACCGCTTCGACGCTGATGACGTTCAGTTCGGTGACGCCTTGGTTTCTTCCGTTGTGGTGGTGTTTCGCAAGGCACCGCCACCTGCTACTTATGCCGCCCAGTTCACCTTCGGAGGTACGCTGGAGACGCCGCACGCCAGCGATCTGATCCCGAGAGATCGATTGCGCGAGTCGCGAAAATGGACCGCTTACCCGCGTCACGCCAAGAACGATCGGCAGACGCTAACCGACGGCACGGGACCGACTCTGGGTAACCTCTTTCGCGTTCAGCGCGGTATCGCGACCGGATGCAACAAGTTCTTCGTGCTCAGCCGCGAAGTTGCGTTGAACCTTGGACTGCCGGACAAGTACTTGCGCCCCATTCTTCCAAGCCCCCGTCTCCTCAAAAGCACGCGCATTGATGCTGACCGGGACGGCTACCCGCTAATAGACCGCCAGTTATGTGTCATCGATTGCAATTTGCCAGAGGCCATGGTTCAAGCGATGTACCCAACCCTTTGGAGTTATCTGCAGACTGCAAATGCCCTTGGGGTTATGGAGGGCTATCTCATCAACAAACGCAGCCCTTGGTATCGCCAAGAACAGCGGGAACCCACCCCATTCTTGTGCACATACATGGGGCGAGGAACAGGTGAGAAGCAGCCTTTTCGTTTCATCTGGAATCGTTCGAATGCGATTGGCACCAACCTATACCTGATGCTCTATCCGCAAGCGAATCTTGCAGCAATGCTTCGTCAGTTTCCTGACAGGGCTGAAGCAGTCCACACCTTGCTGACTGAGGTCACAGGCCGCGAGCTCAGGGGCGAAGGCCGCGTGTACGGTGGCGGACTAAACAAGATTGAACCCAGTGAACTGGCTCGAGTGTCAGCCGCCTCATTTGTCAATCGTTGGCCAGAATTGGAGCGCTTCAGCACTCCACAAGGCATGCTCTTTAGCTAGATCGCAGACCATGATCGCGTTTGCGCACTCCGCGACGACTTCGTGACTCAGGTGCTTTATGGATAAGAATATCGCCTCTTTGATAGCCGCCAGCGCCGCCACCTTGCAACAGCACCTGGGCGCCCGCGCGCCGAAGATCGCCGTCCTGCTGGGCTCGGGCTGGGGCCCTTTTGCGCAGCAGGTGCAGGACGCGGTTGATGTGCCCTACGCCGACCTGCCCGCCTTCCCGCTGCTCGCCATCGGCGGCCATGCGGGACTCTTGACAGCAGGCCGCATTGGCAGCGTCGAAGTCGTGGTGCTGGCCGGCCGCCAACACGCCTACGAAACGGGTGAACCCGACGGCATGAAAGGCGCCATCCGCACCCTTGCGGCCATCGGCGTGCAGGTGCTGGTGCAGACCAACGCGGCTGGCAGCATGGACAGCACGATCCGCCCGGGTGAGCTGATGTTGATCAGCGACCACCTCAACCTCGCGCAGCGTTCGCCGCTGGTGCATGAACCCGGCGACAAGCGCTTCATCGACATGTCGGCCGCCTATTGCCCCAAGCTGCGCGCGCAGGCTCTGGCCGTGGCCACTGCGGCCGGCACGCCGCTGCGTGAAGGGGTGTACGCCTGGGTGCTGGGCCCACAGTTCGAGACGCCGGCCGAGATCCGCATGCTGCGCAACTTTGGCGCCCAGGCCGTCGGCATGAGCACGGTGCCGGAGACGATCCTGGCGCGCCACGCCGGCCTGCGTGTGCTGGCGTTGTCGTTGATGAGCAACATGGCTGCCGGCATGGACACGCAGACTCTGAGTCACGCCCACACACTGGCAACCGCCAGCAGCGCCAGCGAGCACGCGGTGCAACTGCTGTCTGCCGTGGTGCAGGCGCTGGAGCTTTGAGATGAACGACGAAACCACGCTGCAACAGGCCAGACTGGCGCTCGCGTGCCTGGACCTGACAAGCCTGACCGACGGCCACGACCGGCGCGGCGGTGAAGCCGACATCGAAGCCTTGTGCGCGCGTGCCCAAGGGCGCTACGGCCGCACGGCGGCCGTGTGCGTGTGGCCGCGCCAGGCCGCCCTTGCACGTTCACTGCTGCCACCCACCATCGCGGTGGCGGCCGTCGCCAATTTCCCCGACGGCAGCAGCGACATCCGCCGCGCCGTGCATGACACAGCCGAAATCGTCATCGCAGGTGCGCAGGAAGTGGATGTGGTCATCCCCTACAGCGACCTGGCCGCCGCACCGGCGCTGCTGGCGGCGGTGCGCCGTGAATGCCACGGCTTGCTGCTGAAGGTGATCATCGAAACCGGTGAACTCAATGACGAAGCGCTGATTCTGCAGGCCTGCCGCATGGCGCTGGACGCCGGTGCCGACTTCCTCAAAACCAGCACCGGCAAACGTCCGGTAGCGGCCACGCCTGCCGCAGCGCGCCTGCTGCTGGCATCCATTGCCACTGACCCGCAGGCACGCGGCCGCGCCGGCTTCAAGCCTGCGGGCGGCATTCGCACGGTGGCCGACGCGGCGCTGTACATGCAACTGACGGCCGACCTGCTGGGCGAAGCGGCGGTCGCGCCCGCGCGCTTTCGCATCGGCGCCAGCGGCCTGCTTACCGACATCGAAGCGGTGCTGTCGGGCGCAGCGCGCCCTGCCGCTGGCACCACCTATTGACCGGACTCATTCATCATGCACCACACATTAAAGTTAGGCTTTCTGACTGCAGCCGCCGCCACGTTGCTGGCCGGCTGCGCCACCCCCTTGCCCGTCGCTACGGAACCGGTCAAGGTGCGCGTGCTGGCCATCAATGACTTTCACGGCAACCTGCGCCCGGCGCCCGGTGGCGTGCGCATCCAGGACGCGGCCAACCCGGGCAAGACCATCGTGGTGCCGGCCGGTGGTGCCGAACACCTGGCCACTGCCGTGGCCGAGTTGCGCAAGGCCAACCCGAACCACGTCTTCGTCGCCGCGGGTGACCTGATCGGCGCCACGCCGCTGCTCAGCGCGCTTTTCCGCGACGAACCCACCATCGAAAGCCTGGGGCTGATGGGCCTGGAGTTTTCAGCTGTCGGCAACCATGAATTCGACAAGGGCGCGGCCGAGCTGCTGCGCATGCAGCGCGGTGGCTGCAACGCGACCGATGGCTGCAAGGGCCCGACGACTTTCAAGGGTGCCAGCTTTCAGTACCTGGCCGCCAGCACGGTGGACACGAAGACCGGCCTGACGTTGCTGCCGGCCTACAAGGTCAAGACTTTCCAGGGCATTCCGGTGGCTTTCATCGGCCTCACGCTCAAGGGCACGCCCGGCATCGTGGTGCCGGCCGGCGTGGCGGGCCTGGAATTTCGCGACGAAGCCGACACCGTGAATGAACTCGTGCCCAAGCTGCAGGCGCAAGGCATCGAAGCCATCGTCGTGCTGATCCACGAAGGTGGCGTTCCCACAGGCGACTACAACGACTGTCCGGGCATCAGCGGCCCCATTGTCAACATCGTGAAGAAGCTCGACAAGGCGGTGGACCTGGTGGTCAGCGGCCACACCCACCGTGCCTACAACTGCCGCATTGAAGGCCGGCTGGTCACCAGCGGCGACAAGTACGGCACCATCGTGACCGCGATCGACCTCGTGCTCGACCCGAAGACGCGCGACGTCACCAGCGCCGTCGCCGACAACGTCATCGTCCGCCCCACCTTCGCCAAAGACCCGCGCCAGACGGCACTCATCGAGCAGTATGAGCGGCTTGTTGTGCCGTTGGCCAAGCGCGTGGTCGGGCGCATTGCGGCCGCACTGCCGCGCGACGCTAACCCCGCCGGCGAAAGCCCGCTCGGCCAGATCATTGCCGACGCGCAGTTGGCCGCCACGCAAGACGCTGGCGCGCAGGTCGCCTTCATGAACCCGGGCGGCATCCGTGCAGCGCTGCCGATGCCGGCCGATGGCCAGGTGCGCTATGAAGATCTGTTCTTGGTGCAACCCTTCTACAACAACCTCGTCACCATGACGCTGACGGGCGCGCAGCTGATTCAACTGCTGGAGCAGCAATGGAAAGGCCAGGGCGCCGGCGGACGGCTGATGCACGTCAGCAAGGGCTTCAGCTACAGCTGGGATGCGTCGCGCCCGCTGGGCGAACGCGTGGTGCCGGGCAGCGTCAGACTCAACGGCCAGCCGCTTGACCCTAACGCCAATGTTCGTGTCACCGTGAATGCCTTCATGGCCGGTGGAGGCGACAGCTTCGGCGTGCTCAAGGAAGGCCGTGACTTGCGCACCGGCATGATGGATGTTGACGCGCTGGAGCTCTTCGTCAAAAGCAACCCCACCTTGGCGCCGGGGCCGCTGGACCGCGTGCAACGCCTGAACTGAGCGGCATGTACATCCCGCCGGTCAGCGCGCCGGTCAGCGCGCCGGTCAGCGTGCCGGCCAGCCCCGCAGAAATCATCCGCATCAAACGCGACGGCGGCACGCTCACCCGCGCGCAGATCGACGCCTTCGCCAGCGGCCTGGCCGGTGCACAGGCAGACAGCGCCTGGTCTGACAGCCAGGCCGCCGCGCTGGCAATGGCGGTGCTGCTGCGCGGCATGGACACGGCAGAAACCGTGGCGCTGACCGCTGCCATGACGGCGTCGGGCGAAGTCCTGCAATGGGCCGACGCCGGGCTGCACGGCCCCATCGTCGACAAACACTCCACCGGTGGCGTGGGCGACAAGGTCAGCCTGGTGCTGGCGCCGATCCTGGCGGCGTGCGGCGCTGTCGTGCCGATGATCAGCGGCCGGGGCCTCGCGCACACCGGCGGCACGCTGGACAAGCTGGAAGCGCTGCCGGGCTACACCACCACGCCCGACCGCGCGCTGCTCATGGCGACGCTGAAGGGCGCGGGCTGCGCCATCGTCGGCGCGTCGGCCGACCTGGCGCCTGCCGACCGGCGGCTGTACGCCATCCGCGACGTCACGGCCACCGTGGAAAGCGTGCCGCTCATCACCGCCAGCATCCTGAGCAAGAAGCTCAGCGCGGGCCTGCAGGCGCTGGTGCTGGACGTGAAGGTGGGCAGCGGCGCCTTCTGCACCACGCTGGCCGATGCGCAGGCGCTGGCGCACAGCCTGACCACGGTGGCGCAGGGCGCCGGGCTGCCGGCGCGTGCGCTCATCACCGACATGAACCAGGTGCTGGGCCACAACGCCGGCAACGCGCTGGAAGTCGAAGAGACCGTGCACTTTCTCAAGGGCACCGTGCAGGAACCGCGCCTCTTGAAAGTCACACTGAACCTGGCCGCCGTGCTGCTGCAGCTGTGCGGCGTGGCACCCAGCCTGCTGGCCGCGCACCGCCTGGCGCAGCGGGCGCTGGACAGTGGCGCGGCGGCTGAACGTTTTGCGCGCATGGTGTCGCTGTTGGGTGGCCCCTTCGACGTGCTGCATGACGCGCGGCTGCTGCACGCGCCCGTGCGCCGCGCGGTGCCGGCATTGCGCACGGGCTTCGTGTTCAGCATGGACGTGCGTGCACTGGGCCTGGCAGTGGTGGCGCTGGGCGGCGGCCGCACCGCACCGGCTGCGGCGGTCGACCCGCGGGTGGGCCTGGCGGATGTGGTGGCGCTGGGCGCCATCGTGCAGGCCGGCGAGCCGCTGGCGTGGGTGCACGCGGCCAGCAGCGACGCGGCAGCGGCTGCCGTCGTGGCGGTGCAGCGCGCCGTGCGCGTGGAAGACAACGCGCCGGTGGTGGGGCCGTTGATTGTGGAAGCGGTCGGGGTGGTCGGGGGGGTGGGGGGGGGGGGTGGGAGCCTGATCGATCAGAACGGCGTGATCAAGGCGCCCCCGGCGGCATGCAGGGCCCGACTTAAGATAAAACGGCGACCTGATCCAACCCGCTTCCGGCCAGCCAGACCATGTTCAAGGAAGCAGACCTTCCTCTGTGGTCTGATGGCCCTGAACAACCCGAGCCCAGCGTGCTGCACATCCCCTTCGACAACACCTACGCGCGTGAATTGCCCGGCTCGTACATGGCCTGGAAACCCGCCATCGCGCCCGCTCCGGCACTGCTGTTCCTGAACCACGAACTGGCCTTTGAACTGGGCCTGGATGCCACCGCCCTGGCCGGCCCCGAAGGCCTTGCGTTCTTTGCCGGCAACGCGCTGCCAGGAGGTGCCGAGCCACTGGCTCAGGCCTACGCCGGCCATCAGTTTGGCGGCTTTTCACCGCAGCTGGGTGACGGCCGCGCACTGCTGGTGGGCGAGGTGGTGGACCGCCACGGCCAGCGGCGCGACATCGCCTTCAAGGGTTCAGGCCGCACGCCGTATTCGCGCGGCGGCGACGGCAAGGCGGCCGTCGGCCCGATGCTGCGCGAAGTGCTGATCGGTGAGGCCATGCACGCGCTGGGCATCCCCACCACCCGCGCGCTGGCGGTGGCGGCCACGGGTGAACCCGTCCAGCGCGAAGCAGCATTCCCCGGGGCGGTGCTGACGCGTGTGGCGGCCAGCCACCTGCGCGTCGGCACCTTCCAGTTCTTCGCCGCCCGCAGCGAAGTCCCCATGCTGCGCCGCCTGGCCGACTACGCAATAGCCCGCCACGACCCGGCATTGGTGGGCACGCCGGGCCGCCACCTGGCGCTGCTGCGCGCGGTAGCCGGGCGGCAGGCAAAGCTGGTCGCGCTGTGGATGAACGCGGGCTTCATCCACGGCGTGATGAACACCGACAACATGACGATCTCGGGCGAGACCATCGACTATGGCCCCTGCGCATTCATGGAAGCCTACGACCCGGCCACCGTCTTCAGCAGCATCGACCACGGTGGCCGCTATGCCTACGGCAACCAGCCGCCCATCGCGCGCTGGAACCTGGCCCGCCTGGCCGAAGCACTGCTGCCGCTGATGGTGCATGCGGCCGGTGCGGAAGGCGCAGACAACGAAACCGCCGTGCAGCAGGCGTTGGCGCAGGTGACGGCCGTCGTCGATGAATTCCCGCTGCTTTACGCCGCCGCCTTGCTGCAGGGCCAGCGCGCCAAACTGGGGCTGCAGCTTGCGGCCGAAGATGCGGGTGACACTGCGCTGGCTGAAGACTGGCTGACGTCGCTGCAACAACACGGTGTGGACTTCACGCTGGCCTGGCGTCGCCTGGCCGACGCGGCGGCCGGTGACGCCAACCCTCTGCGCGCCTTGTTTGCCGAAGCGGCTGCCGTAAACCCCTGGCTGGACCGCTGGCGCACGCGCTGCGCGCAAGAGGACGGTGGCGTCATCGGTGGCGGCGCAGGCCAGGCCCGCGCAGCGCGCATGCGCCAAGTGAACCCGTGGATCATTCCGCGCAACCACCGCGTTGAAGAAGCGCTGGCCGCAGCATCGCAAGACGACGACCGGCGCCCCTTTGAAAGCCTGCTGGCCGCACTGCGGCAGCCGTACGCGGAGGATGCGTCACTTGCGCGTTATGCCAAACCCGCACCCGCGCAGGTCACCGCGCAGTACCAGACTTTCTGCGGCACCTAGGCATGACGCAAGCGCAGGCCGCTGCGCCATGCGGGTGGGCTCCAGTTGCAGGAGCCGAATCCAGATTGAGCGATCAATCGGCGCGACGGTCACGCTGTTCTGCGCGGGCACACGGCCACACGGCCACACGGGCACACGGCCACCCGTTCGCAAGGTTGAGGGCGGCCCGCCCGCTCGGGCAAACAGCCAGTGCTTAACGCGGCGGTTCGTCCGTGCTCTCGCGGTCGTAGTAGTCCACCGTGTGCTCGGCACGCAGCATCTTGCGCAGGCGTCTGTTGCCGCGGTCTCCGGCGACGATCAGCACCTTTTGTGAATCGGGGTACTCGCAAGCCTCAACCTCCACCAGCGTCGACAGCGCCAGGTAGCGCATGGTCGTCGTGCCCGTGTTGATGATCTGGTGCGCCACGTCCGGGCCACCCGGTGGGCAGGCGATCACATCGTGTTGGCGGATGGGGTAGCGCTGGTCACCGAAGCGCAACTCGCCCGCGCCTTCCAGGATCAGGAACATCTCCTCTTCACCATGGTGGCAATGGAAAGGGCACTGGGCCTTGCCCGGTGGCAGCACCGACAGGTTGTAGCCCAGCTTTTTGGCGCCGATGTGGTCGCTGATCTCGCCGCGGCTGGAGGTGTACAGGCCGTTTTCTTCCACGTCGTCAAACGCGACTTGATCCAGGTTCATGAGAGGCTTCATCACAAGATCCTTCAAAGGGCTGGCTGCGGAAGGGCGGGCTTGTCCAGACCCAGGGTGTCCAGACGCGAGTTGTCTTGACGCAAGGGGTCCAGACGCAAGGTGTCCAGCCGCAAGGACATGAACACGCTGTGGGGGTTTGGCAGGTAACTGCCAAACGGCCCGCTGCAGATGAAACCAAAACTCTCGTACAGCGTCTGTGCCGGTTGAAAGGCGGCATGCGAACCCGTCTCCAGGCTGATCGTGTCGTAGCCGCGTTCTCGGGCCACCGAGATGATGCGGGCCATCACTGCACGGCCTGCACCTTTGCCCCGCAGGGCTTTTGGGGTGCGCATCGACTTCACTTCGCCGTGCCTGGATGAGAGTTCCTTCAGCGCGCCGCAGCCCAGCAAGAGCTCACCCTCCCAGACAGTCCAGAAGGTGATGCCCGGTGCTCGAAGCTTGTTGAGGTCCAGCGCGAAAACCTGTTCCGGCGGTGAGAGCTCGTGCATGTTGCTCAGGTGCTCTTCCAGCAGAGCGTGCACCTGGGCCCGAGAGAGGTCATCGACTTCAATGTGCATGGCAGCGTGGTGGTTTTTGCGGGGCCTCTGGATTGTGGCGTGGCGGCCTACCCGCGCTGCATCGGCCATCCACACCGTCGCCCGCTATACAAGGCAGCGCACACTGGCCCGCCCCTTGACTGGCTGTGCTCGGCGCCACGCCCGCGGCCCTGTTGTGGGCGCGCAGCCGAACCCTGCGCTGAATCACCACCCAAAGCTGGTGAGCGTGCCGCCCGCCAGGTAATACACCGTGTCACCAACCTGCACGCTGCGTTCCAGCCACAGCGGCGCGTGGGCACTGCCGTTTGCCACACCCACCATTGCCAGCATGCGCAGCGTGCGCGCAGCCGTGTTGACTTCCAGCTTCTGCAGCCCGTGCACCGCGTCAGCGTAAGGCGTGCCGGTCAACACAGCGGGTAGCGCGATGCGGGCCACGTCGCCCCGCACCAGCATGTTCAGGCCGTGGCGCGAGAAGTCCAGTGCGCTGCTGCTGCCGGTGGTGCCCAGGTTCACGCTGCCCCGCAGGGTGGGCAAGGCCGGGTTGGCAACGTCAAAGAGTGCCATCTTCAGGCCGGTGACGCGGCCCTCACTGTCGGCGTCACGGCCGACGCCCAGCAGCAGGTTGTTGGCCAGCGGAAACAGATATTCCGAGAAGCCTGCCACCTCCAGTTCACCCACTGTCTTCGGGTCCGCCGGGTTGGACAGGTCCAGCACGTACAGCGGGTCGGTGCGGCGGAAGGTGACGACGTAACCGCGGTCGCCCAGGAAACGCACCCCATACACCTGCTCGCCAGGCTTGCCTATGGCTGCGGTGCGCGTGCTGTTGGGCAACGTCGCCACGGTCTGCAGCGTCTGGTCGCTGGCACGTTCACGCAGCACGGTCAGCCGCGCGGGGGAAGGTGCCACGCCGCTGGCGTCGGCCACGGTTGCCCAACCGAAGCTGCCGGTGAAGGTCAGCACCCGCAGGTCGCCGTTGTGTTCGCTCAGGCGGAAGGATTTCTTCTCGCGGTCCCAGCCCAGGTGGCCGTCGGCCTGCCCCGTGCCGCGGTAGGCAACACCAGCGCCGTTGCCACTGGTGTTGCCACTGTCCCCAAGTGCGAACTTGTGGATGTCGGTCTTGATCTCCGCCGGGTAGATCAGCCTGGCCGCTCCGCTGGGGTAGGACCAGCGCGTCGTGGCGACATACAGGTTGGCAGTGGACATGTAGATCGCCTCGCTGCCACCCACAAAACACCGGCTCGTGCGCGCCAGTGTGGCCGAGCGCAGGTCGAAGACGGTGATGGTGGTGAACTGCACCGCGCTGGATGCGTTGGCGTTTTGCAGGTAGCAGTCGCTGTCGGCCAGCAGCGCTTCGCTGGCACCGCCGTTGCGGCGCATGCGCGGCAGCAGTTCGGAGGCACTGAGCCGGGTGATGGCGGCTTCGCGTTCGGCCGCCGTCGCGCTGGCGGGCAGCAGCTGCGCGGCCAGCACCGGGCGGTGCTGGGTGACGACGTAGAGCGCATTGCCAACGCGCCGGCTGTCCAGCAGGAAGCCGTCGATGCTGATGCGATCGCCGGCCGCCGCCGCAGCCGGGTTGCTGACATCCACGCGCTGCACATTGACGCTGCTGCGCATCCACTGCGGCACGATCGTCGTGCAGACCTCGATGCAGATGTCCGAGCCGGGCGCGGCCGTCCACTGCTGGCTGATGACGGCCAGCGTGCGTTGGTCGCTGCTGAACATCATGCCGTTGGTGTGGGTGCCTTGCGCACCGTCAGCGGGCAGCACCAAGGCCTGGAGCGCCACCGCACGGCCGTCGGCGGCGCGTTCATGGACGGCCAGGCGCAGCCCGCTGCCTGTCTGCGGTTGCAGCGTGTAGAGGTAGCGGCCATCGGTCTGGATCAGGTCGGCTTCGTCAACGCCGGCTTCTTGCACCAGGGTGCTGGACCTGGGCGGTGCTGTGGTCGATGCAGCCGGTGCAACGGTCAGGCCGGGTGACGCCGAAGCCATGCCGCCCAAAGCGTCACCGGACGCCAGCCGGCCCTGCGCGTCAAGCGCACGCAGCCGGGTCTGCACGAAGCTGGCCAACTCACCCGGTTGCGAAACCTGCAGGCCCGCAGTGTTGGTGTGCGGCGATGTGTTGCCGCTGTCGCTGCCACCGCCACCGCCGCAGCCCGCCAGCGAGGCGGCAAGGGCAGCGGCCAGGGCGCAGGCGGCGAGTGAAATGGCCCAGTGACGGGTGTGCGGATGAGGGCTGGTGTTCATGGCGTGATGACAGGTTCTGCAATGTGTGGGACAATATCCCACACTTACCAACCCTGTCAAGCCGTTGCAGGTCCGGATGTCAAGCTGCCGCCCATGAGTTCCCAACCCACCCTGGCCCTGGACCGCGTGCTGCGCGTGCTGCAGCCGCTGGTGCGGTTGCTGCTGCGCAACGGCGTCACCTACCCGGTGTTTGCGGCGGCGCTGAAGCGCGTTTTCCTGGCTGCAGCGCAGCAAGAACTTGCAGGCCGTCAGATGGCCGCCACCGGCAGCGCGGTGTCACTGCTGTCTGGCGTGCACCGGCGTGACGTGCGCAACCTCAGCGGGGGTGACACCGCGGCCAAGGCTGCTCCGTCCTCACCTTCCGCACCTTCCGCACCATCTGCCCGTTTGGGCCTGGCGGCCCAGGTGGTGGCGCGCTGGATGAACGACGCCGACTATCAGGACGCCCAAGGCGGCACACGCGCCCTGCCCAAGGCAGGCGACGGCTCTTTCGACATGCTGGTGGCCAGCGTCAGCCGCGACGTGCGGCCCAAGGCCGTGCTGGACGAATTGCTGCGCCTGGGCGTGGTGCAGGACGGCGACGCCGGCGTGGTGCTGGAAGGCAGCGGCTTCGCGCCCCGGCAGGGTTTTGAAGAGCTGTCGTGGCTGATGGCGCAGAACCTGCAAGACCATGCCGCGGCCGCGGTGGCTAACTTGAACGGTGAGGGCCATTTTCTGGAGCAAGCGGTGTTTGTCGATGAACTCACGGCAGAGTCGGCCGCACGCATGCAACAGGTGTCGGTGCTGGCCTGGAAGGCAGCATTCAAGACAGTGATGCAGGAAGCGCAGGCGCGCTTCGACAGCGACGCGGCCTCAGCCCCGCTGCAGGCGCGCACACACCGCGCGCGCTTCGGCGTCTATTTCTACAGCGAGCGGGAGAACTGAATGTTGGCGATGAAGTGCCTGGCAACCGCCCGTGCCGGGCTTGCTTTGTGGCTGTGCTCCGTTGCCCTGCTGCTGGCGGCCTGCGGCCCCGGCGTCGGGGGCACTGGCACTGGCGACACCATCGACCCGCTGGCCGTTTTTGGCGCCAGCCCCGCGTTGGTGTGCGGCAGTGAACTGGCTGCGGTGCTGGCCTGCAACACGCCCACCGGCGGTGGCAGTGCCGCGGCGCCTGCGCCCGGCACTGTGCCGGTGTACCTGGCTGGCACCATCGACGGCCGGCGCGTGGCGGTCAGCATCCAGGGCAATGTGATGGAGCTCGACGCACCCTGCGCCCGCATCCAGTTTCGCGGCCAGTGGGGGCTGGTCGCGGGGCAGGCGGCGCGCTTCTACGGCAGCACCAGTGCAGACGCCTCCAGCACACCCGCCATGCTGCAGGCGGTGGTGCGCGGCAACGGCCTGGAGCTGACGCTCACCGACACCCAGCGCCACGTGCTCTTGGGCCCGGTGCTGGTGACGGTGCAGCCAGCGCCGGTTGCCCCAGGGGCCTGCGGCTGACGGCAGGCTACGTGCCTGCTGACAAGGGCACCGTGGGCAGGCCTTCCTGCAGCCAGCCCTGCATGCCGTCCACCAGGTAGCGCGCATCGACGCCCAGTGCGCACAACGTGGCCGTCAGCCCCTGGCCGATCTCGTGGCCTTTGGCGCAATAGACGACCACCGGGCGCTGGCTGCCGATGCTGTCCTTCCAGTCCAGCCAGGCGGCGGGGTCGTGCCAGTGCGCGCTGGCGATCTGCGCACCCTGTTCATGGCGCACACCCGCTCGGCGCACATCCAGCAGTTTGAAGTCAAAGCCCTGCGCCTGCCAGCGCGCAAGTTCTTGGGCGGTGATGTGGTTCAGGGTCAAGTGCATGGTGGTGGTCAAGCCTGTGCGGTGAGAAGACGGACAGCAAGCCCGACGGCGGCGCTGGCGGCCAACAGCGGCAGCACCCCAAGCTTGAAGCGGAAGAGCGCCACGGCCGCAGCCAGCGCGATCAGCGCCGATACAAAGTCGAAGCGTCCACTGAAACCTTGGGGCCACAGCACGTGGTACGCAAAGAACAGCGCCAGGTTCAGGATCACGCCGACCACCGCGGCCGTGATGGCCGACAGCGGCGCGGTGAAGCCCAGCTTGCCGTGCGTGGCCTCCACCAGCGGGCCGCCAGCCAGGATGAAAACGAAGGACGGCAGGAAGGTGAAGAAGGTGACGACGGTGGCGGCGACAGCGCCCGACAGCAGCATCGAATCCGCGCCGAAGACGGGCTGCAGCCACGCGCCCACGAAGCCGACGAAGGCCACCACCATGATCAGCGGCCCCGGTGTGGTTTCACCCAGGGCCAGGCCGTCGATCATCTGTGGCCCGCTGAGCCAGTGGTGCTGGTCCACCGCCCCTTGGTAGACGTAGGGCAGCACGGCGTAGGCGCCGCCGAAGGTGAGCATCGCGGCCTTGGTGAAAAACCAGCCCATCTGCGTCAACAGGCCTTGCCAGCCGAAGGCGGCCAGCAAGCCGGCCGCCACCACCAGCCACAGCCCGAGCCCCGCGCCCAGCACAGCGGCCAGATGCGCGCGCGAAAAGCGTGCGTGCGGCGGCGTCGGCGTGTGGTCATCGATCAGCGCCGGCCCGTAGTGCTTTTGCGCTGCGCCGTGGCCAACGCCCAGCGCAAAGAGCTGCGGCGCCCATCGTGCTCCGGCAGTGCCGATGACTGCGGCCGCCAGCACGATGGCCGGGAACGGCGTGTCGAAGGCGAAGATGGCGATGAATGCCAGCGCCGCAATCGCCCACATCCAGCGGTTCTTCAACGCGCGCGTGCCGATGCGGTGCGCGGCGTGCAGCACCAACGCAGTGACGGCGGGCTTGATACCGTAAAAGATGCCCGCCACCACCGGCAAATCGCCAAAACGCATGTAAACCCACGACAGTGCCACCAAGATGAAGAGCGACGGCAGCACAAAGAGTGCACCCGCCACGATGCCACCCCAGCTGCGGTGCATCAGCCAGCCGATGTAGGTGGCCAGCTGCTGCGCCTCGGGCCCCGGCAGCAACATGCAGTAGTTCAGCGCATGCAGGAAACGCTGTTCGCTGATCCAGCGGCGGCGTTCCACCAGTTCGCTGTGCATGATGGCAATCTGCCCGGCCGGGCCGCCGAAGCTGATGAAGCCAAGCTTGAGCCAGAAGCGCAGGGCGTCCCGAAAGGGCACGGGCGACGGTGCTCCGGTGGCTGTCGTCGTGGATGCAGGCACTCCGGGCGTTGTAGGGGTTGCGGTCATGCGCCCAGCTCTGGCGCTGCATGCAGCGCATCAAAAATCATTGCGCTGGCGGCTACCAGCGCATCGTCGTCAGCGTGCACCGCACGCAGTCCCGACAGCATGGCGGCCAGGCCTGCGGCTTCGGGCACGGGGATGCCACCTGCGTCCAGGTAGCGCACGGTCAGACCCACGCGTGCCAGCGCGGGGTCGGCCTTCAGGCCGAAGCTGGCGGCCAGCACTTCAAAGCTGACCAGCACCCCGGCGTGCGTGAACTTTGCGCCGTCGTAGTCGAAGCCGACCGCGCCGCGCGGGGTTTGCGGGGCGCCTTGGGCAGGGTCACGCAGCCAGACGAACTGCGCGTCGGCATCGATGAAGCGGCGGATCAGCCAGGTGCAGGCCAGGCGGTCCACGCCGGGCCGTGCGCGCGTGGCCCAGCGCCGGCCCTGGTACTTGGCGGCATTCAGGCGGGTGATGGCCAGCGCCGGCCCGGAGCGTGGTTCGCCTTTGGCGCCTTTTGAATACCGCGCCTCCACCGCCAGTCGCAGCGTGTCCATGTCCTGCTGCGCCTGCGCGGCTGCAGGGCCAGGAAGGTAGTCGGTGCGCTGGACAGCGGCCAAGGCCTCGGTCACCGTGCGCCAGCGCTTGCGGGCATCAGCTTCAGCCAGTTGCGGCAGGTCCTGCTGCAGCGCTTGCAGCGTGCTGCGCCAGGCGGCGTAGTCGGCGCTGCGGTCGAAAAGTGCCAGCAGCTCTTGCTGCTGCGCGCCGCTGCGCGGTGCCAGCGCCAGCACCGACGCGCTGCCGCCGTGCGCTTGCACCTCGGTCGCCAGGGTTTCGAATGCGGCAGCCTGCGTGTCGGGCAGCAGGTAGGCACCGTCACGCAGTGCGGCGCAGCCCAGTTGTTTGAGCGCGCGCCAGACGCGCAGCCGCACGGCGTTGGGCTGGGTGGGCAGGGTGATGATGAGCAGGGTCCACATCATCAGTAGCATACGCTACGTTAAATGTAGTGCCTATCTCACATTTACGAACCGCTCCCCAACCTTGCAGTGGTCCTCAACGTTCCCCCGCCCGCCACGGCTTCATCAGCGCCTGCGGCACCTGCGCGCGGCGTGCCATCAGCACCAGCGCCACGATCGCCATGACGTAGGGCAGCATCAGATACACCTGGTACGGCAGCTCCACGCCCAGCAGCCCAGAACCCGCCTGCTGGAGCCGCAGTTGCAGCGCATCGAAAAAAGCGAACAGCAGCGCGCCGAAGAGTGCTTTGCCCGGCCGCCAGGACGCAAACACCACCAGCGCCACGCAGACCCAGCCGCGGCCGTTGACCATGTTGAAGAAAAAGGCGTTGAAGGCGGCCAGTGTCAGAAAGCTGCCCGCCACGCCCATCAGTGCCGACCCCGCCACCACCGCACCGTAGCGCAGCCGCGCCACGCTCAAGCCCTGGCCTTCGACGGCCGACGGGTTTTCGCCAACTGTGCGCAAGGCCAGGCCCAGCGGCGTGCGGACCAGCAGCCAGGCAACCGCTGGCACCAGCAACAAGGCCAGCAGCGTCAGCGGCGTCTGCGCGTTGAGCACGGGGACGGGCAGCCAGTCCATCGGCGCAAAGGCCTGGATGGTGGGCGGCGTGTCCACCTTCGGGAAACTGACGCGGTAGGCATAACTGGCCAAGCTCGTGGCCAGCAGCGTCAGGCCGAGGCCTGCGACGTGCTGCGACAGCGCCAGCGTGACAGTCAGCACCGCGTGCAGCAGGCCCAGCAGCGCACCGGTGCCGGCCGCCACCGCCACACCGCCCCACAGCGGCAAGCCTGCATGAACGGCCAGCCAACCGGTGAAGGCGCCAGCGACCATGATGCCTTCGACACCCAGGTTCAACACGCCGGCCTTTTCGCACAGCAGCACCCCGAGGGTGGCCAAGATCAGCGGCGTGGCGATGCGCAGCACGCTGCCCCAGAAAGGCGCGACTGAGAGCAAGTTCAGCAGATCCAGCAGCTCGTTCATTTGAGCCTGAGGCGGTATCGGGTGAACATCGTTGCCACCAGCACTGACAACAATGCCACCGCGTTGATGACGTCGGCGATGTAGGTCGGCACGCCCACCGCGCGGCTCATGCTGTCGGCACCCACCAGGATGCCCGCAACGAACACCGCGGCGGCCACCACGCCCAGCGGGTGCAGGGCCGCCAGCATGGCGATGACGATGCCGCTGTAGCCGTAGCCCGGACTCATGTCCAGCGTGACGTAACCAGCGCGGCCGGCCACTTCCACGGCGCCGGCCACACCCGCGAGGGCGCCCGAAATCAGCGCCACCTTCACCGTCACCCACTGCACCGGCATGCCGGCGAAGGCGGCCGCGCGCGGGCCCGAGCCGACGGCGCGGATTTCGAACCCCAGGGTCGTGAAGCGTAGCAACGCCCATAGCGCCAGTGCACAAGCCGACGCGATCAGCAGGCCGCTGTGCACGCGGCTGCGTTCGACGAGCTTCGTCAGTTGCAAGGCATCCTGGATCGCCACACTCTGCGGCCAGCCCATCGATGTCGGGTCTTTCATCGGCCCGTCGAGCATGGCGCCGACGAAGAGCAGGACGATGAAGTTCAGCAGCAACGTCGTCACCACTTCGTCCACGGCCAGCCGGCTCTTCAGCAGCGCTGGCAGCAGCAGCAGCGCGGCGCCCGCCAGCGCTGCGGCGGCCAGCATCATTGGCAGCAGCAGCCACGGCGTCAGGCCGAATCCCGTGCCGCCATGGAGCCCGCCAACGGCAACGGCGGCCAAGGCACCGGCGTAGAGCTGGCCTTCGGCCCCGATGTTGTAGAGCCGCGCCCGGAAGGCCACCGCAGCGGCCAGGCCGGTGAAGATCAGCGGTGTGGCGCGGGTCAGCGTTTCGGTGATCGCAAACACCGACCCGAAGCCGCCTTGCAGCAGCAGCGCGTAGGCCTGGCCCACTGGCGCGCCGGCCCAGGCCACCAGCAACGAGCTGACCCCGAGCGTGAACGCGACCGCCAGCAGCGGCGCGCCCAGCAGCAGCGCGCGGGGCGTGTGGGTCCGCTCTTCAAGCCGCAGCATGGCTGCTTTCTGGACCTTCCACTGGCGCAGAACCCGCCATCGCCAGACCGATGCGCGCCAGCGTCCAGTCGGCAGCGGGCCGTGCCGCCGTCAAGCGCCCGTGGTGCATGACGGCGATGCGGTCGGCCAGCGCGAAGACCTCGTCGAGGTCTTCGCTGATGACGAGCACCGCGCTGCCGGCAGCGGCTGCGTCCAGCAGCTGCTGGTGCACGTAGGCCACGGCGCCGATGTCCAGGCCCCAGGTGGGCTGGTTGGCGATGATGAGCAGCGGGCGGGCGGCTTGACCCAGAACTCTGCCCAGAATGAGCTTCTGCATATTGCCGCCCGACAGGCGGCGCGTGATCGTCTGCACGCCGCGCCCTTCAGCGCCGCGCACGTCAAATCGGCTGAGCAAGGACTTGGCAAAGCCCATCGCCGCAGTGCGTTTCATGACACCACCGTTTGAGAAGGCAGCGTCGGCATAACGCTCAAGCACCACGTTCTCCCACAGCGCCATGTCGCCCACCACGCCCACCGCATGACGGTCTTCGGGCACCCGCGCCACGCCGGCCTGCACAAAGGCCCGTGGGCTCGGCCGGAGCAGCCTGCCATTCAGCAGCAGCGTGCCCACGTCCAGCGCCCTTTCGCCGCACAGCAGGTCGGCCAGCGCGGCCTGGCCGTTGCCAGAGACACCCGCCACGACCACGATTTCACCGGCGTGCACCTGCAGGTTCAGCCCTTCCAGCAAAGGCTTGGCGCCACCGCCCCGCACCGTGCCGCCAGCGATGTCGCACACCACGCCACGGACCACCGCAGCCCCGGGTGCAGCCACCCCGCGCCGCGCGGGTTGCACGCTGCGGCCCACCATCAGGGCCGCCAGTTGCGCCTTGTTGGCCCCGGCCGCCGGCAACGTGGCCACCAGCTGGCCGGCGCGCAGCACGGCGATGCGGTGGCTGACACGCAGCACCTCGTCGAGCTTGTGGCTGATGAAGATGATCGACAGCCCTTGCGCCACCATCTGCGC
>JAYSYB010000156.1:0-6460 GCA_043716775.1 Rubrivivax sp. | reverse complement strand
ACCGTCCCCAGGCGACCGAAGACAACCCCGTGAACCACCCCTAAGAGCGAAGTGCCGCGCACGCACGCGCCATCCGTGCACGAGGCGCCGCGCTGCCTCCGGACGACTTGCCACCAGGGGTGATCCTGGACAGCTGGGCGCGCTGCATGGACGCGGGCCTGACGCCCGAGCAGACACTGCCCGTGCCAGAGCAGCAGTGACGCCAGCAGCGAGGCGGGCAGCTGCTGGCACGAAGGTGTAGCCGGCACCAACGGCCTGGGCACAGCGCTTGCCACCGGCAGCGCTGTGGCCGTCACGGGCCTGGGGCACTTCTTCCTGACGCTGGGCGACATCTGCTGGAGCGCGGACGCACCGACTCTGCGGCCCTGGCCACCGGGCGCCCATCCATGCCGCCGTCGGCGGCGCCGCCGGATACCTTCCTAGCAGACGACCCCATGTGCGCAGCTGCAGCGCAACGCGGCCGAACTGGTGCGCGCCGCACATGGGAGCAGCGTCAGCGGCAGCGGCAGCCGCACGGCGCGGGCACTGGGCATCTCACGCACCACCGTGTACATGCATTTTCGCAGTTATCCTCGCACTTCAAACACGCCCAGCTTTTGGTGCAGCGGTGTTTCGTCGGCCATGAAGATGAAAGCTGGCGCGGCGGCTGACGCGTTGCGCACCGTGACGGGGGTGTAGCCGGGGGCGCAGCAGGTGTCGGCTTCAGCCAGGCTGAAGCGCTGGTCTGCTACGGCCACATGGATGCCACCTTCGATGACGTGAAACACAACCGCCGGTGACCGCACCGGCAGCGTCAGGGTCTGCCCGGGCCGCAGCATCAGCGCATAGAAGCCAAGAATGTTTTCGGCATGCGCGCCGGTTTCGGGGTTGGCGTAGGTGATCTGCACCGCTTCCTGGTCGGGCCTGTCTTCGGCCAACGCCAAGAGCGCCGCGCGCGCATCGGCCCAAGGGTAGCGCAGCATCGGGTAGGCCTTGCGCGAACGCTGAAAAATCGGCGTCGGCAACAGGCCGCCGCGGCTGTAGGCGCGGTCACCACGGCCAGCAGCCACGGCCTGGCGGTCACCGTTGATGTGGTAGCTGGCTTCCAGGTAGTGCACCAGCGGCAGGTCCAGCACGTCGAGCCAGACGACAGGCTCCGTGCCGTCGTGGCCGTGTTCGTGCCACAGGCCCGTGGGCGTCAGGATCAGGTCACCGCGGCGCATGGGGCACTTCTCGCCGTCCACTGTGGTCCAGGCGCCCTCGCCTTCCACCACCATGCGCACGGCATTGGGCGTGTGGCGGTGCGACGGCGCCCACTCACCCGGCAGCAGCAGCTGCATCCCAAGGTACATCGCCGCACTGGCCTGCATCTTGTCCAGGCCATGGCCGGGGTTGGCCAGCACCAGCACACGGCGCTCGGCTTTTTCGATCGGTGTCAGCTCGCCGGCTTGCATCAGCAACGGCCTGATGTCGGCATAGGCCCAGCGTGTGGCACGCGTGTTCGGCCGCGGTTTCAGCGGGGGCAGCAGCGCGCGCAAGCTGGGCCATAGCGGCACCAGGTTGAGTGCCTTGAGTGCAGCCAGATAGCTGGCTGGCAGATCTTCCAGGCGTCCCAGTTCTTGGTCGGGTGTGTTCACAAGCAGTCTCCTCGTTCAGGCAGTCAGGCAGTTGTCCACGGTCCAGCCGTAGAGCCACTCCACCGCATCGTAGAAGCGTTCCGGCGTGCGGCCTTTCCACAGGTCATTGCGCACCAGCCGCTCGACACCCTTGGCGTGGAAGATGCGGCCCATTTCGCGCGCCGACAGCACGATGCGCGCGGTGCGTGCCACGCGTGACCGCTGGTAATGCGCAAAGGCCTTGTCGATGTGGCCACCGTGCACGCGCAGCGCTTCGCCTAGCGTCACCGCGTCTTCCATCGCCATGCAGGCGCCCTGCGCCAGGTACTGCAGCGTGGGGTGGGCGGCGTCGCCCAACAAAGTGATCTTGCCGTAGGTCCACTGCGCGATCGGGTCACGGTCGGCGGTGGCCCAGCGTTTCCAACTCTTGGGCAGGTCAATCAGCTGGCGCGCGCGCGGGCAGATGCCTTCGAAGTAGCTCTGCACTTCCTCAAAGCTGCCTTCACGCACGCTCCACTCTTCGGCCTGCCGACTGTGAAACGTAACGACCACGTTGTACTGCTCGCCACCGCGCAGCGGGTAGTGCACCAGGTGGCAGTCGGGCCCAACCCAGATGGCGGCGGCGTTCCACTGCAGGTCTCGCGGAAAGTCGGCCTTGTCCACCACCGCGCGATAAACCACATGGCCCGAGACCCGCGCTTCGTCGCCCACGTATTGGCGCCGCACCGCCGACTTCACGCCGTCGGCGCCAATGAGCGCGATGCCGCGGTGCTGGCCGCCCTTGGCATCAAAGACGGTCACGCCATCAGCGCCCTGTTCAACCCGTTGCACGGCAGTGGACGTGGCCACTTCGACACGCCCTGTCGCCAGCGCGCCTTCCAGCAACGAGCCGTGCACGTCGGCGCGGTGGATCACGGCGTAGGGGTTGCCGAAGCGGGCGCGGAAAGCAGCGCCGGTGGGAATGCGGCCCACCAGTGTTTCGTCCAGCGCGTCGTGCATCACCATCTCGTCGGTGTAGACGGCGCGGCTGCGCGCCAGCTCGCCGATGCCCAGCGCATCAAAGGCCGAGAAAGCATTCGGCCCCAGCTGGATTCCAGCGCCGATCTCACCCAGATCGGCCGCTTGTTCCAGGACCTTCACGGCATAGCCCTGCCGCGCAAGCGCCAGCGCAACAGCCAGGCCGCCGATGCCAGCGCCGGCAACCAGCACCGGGGCTTGAAGGTTTGAAGTGGCCATGGCGTTCTCCGGACTCAGAAGGTACTTGCAGTTGCTGGCTAATTATCAGTATGCTGATGATGAGTATAAGGATAACATCGTCACCAGCGCGCCAGTACAAGCCCCCAGATCAAGACAATGAGCAGAAAAGCCGCACCCCCATCCGTGGACCTGGAATCGCTGCCGGGCCACCACATCCGGCGCCTGCACCAGATTGCCGTCGCCATCTTTCTGCAAGAAACCGAAAACCACGGGCTGACGCCTGTGCAGTACGCGGCGCTGCAGACTGTCGCCAACGCACCCGGAATCGACCAGCGCACGCTGGCCAGTCGCATCGGCCTGGACACCTCCACCGTGGCCGGCGTGGTGGACCGGTTGGAAGCCCGCGCGCTGCTGCAGCGCAACGCGTCGCCGCAGGACAAACGCGTGCGTCTGCTGACGCTGACGGGCGACGGCACGGCGCTGCTTCACACGGTGGAGCCGTGCATGCGGCAGGCGCAGCAACGAATTCTTGCGCCCCTGCCCCGGGCCGAACGGGCGGAATTCATGCGGATGCTGCGGGTGCTGGTAAACGCCAACAATGAGATGAGCCGAGCGCCAAGCGCTGGGGCTTGAGGCTTGGCGCGCTTCATCTGGGCGTGTCAGCTTTGGAGGCTGCAAAGTCGGGCCCGGCCAGGCTTGAGCGCTTCGCTGTGGCGGCCTCCGCTGCGCTACGGCTTCCTTGCGGTGCTCGGTTTCATGGCCTGGCGCAGAACTCACTGCGCTCCCTGCGGTCGCTTCGTTTAAACAAGCTGCGCCAAGTCAGATGTAGATGCGCGCTTTGCGCGCGGCCATGAAACCTCCGCTCCTCAGCGCCCCAGAGGCGCGCCCCACCCTGCCCGAGCCCGCCTTTGCTTCAACAGTTGTGGCGGCCGAAAACCACCGCTGCTGGAATGAGCGGCGGGCGGTGCCCGGCAGCGGCCCACTCTGTGGCGGCGAGCAGCAGAGGCCTTGAGTCGGCGCGCATAGCGCGCATCCACATCTGACTTACCGCCGACTGTTTGAACGCAGAGAGCGAAGCGAGCGAAGTGAGTTGGGCGGTACGACTCAAGGCTGAGCAGCGCAGTCTTAGCGAAGCGAAGACCGCCATAGCGTGGGCTGCTGCCGGGCACCGGCCGACGCGAGGCACTATCTGAGGCGCGAAGAGCCTACCCCGCCACCGGCTGCAACACCAACTTCTGCACAAACACCCGCCGCGCCTGCCTGGCCGCCGCGCTGCCCTGGCGCGACAGCAGCGACAGCAGCGACAGCCACTTCATAGCTATAAAGCACAAAGCCACGCATCTGCATTGGCCGCTTTAAAACCCAACGCCTGAAAGATTTGCGCGTGGTAGCCGACGCGGGCTGCGTCACCTTCATCCACCGCCTCTTGCGCCATCGGGTCGCGCCGGGCCCAGGCGCGAATGGCCAGTTCGATGCGGGCTGCCCTTCCGCGGCGCGGCCGCGGAAGGGCAGTGAGATCACGTCGCGCAGCTGTCCGCGCGGGTCGCCGCAGGCGCCTTCCAGCCGCCGCGTCAGCTGCACCGTGCTCAGTCCGCGCCAGGCCTGCAACACGCGGCGCAGCAGGTCTTCGCGGTCACGAAAGTGCCAGTAGAAGCTGCCGCGCGTGACTTGCAGCCGGCCCGCCAGCACATCCACCCGCACGTGGTCAATGCCGTGGTCGATCAACACGTCGGTGGCGGCGTCGATCCAGGCTTCGGGTGTCAGCCTTGTGCGCGCGGTGGCATCGGCCTTGGGGCGGCGGGCAGCCCGTTTGCGCGGCAGGGGGCGTGCAGGAGCGGTCGGCATGGCGCAGCACGATGACACCCTGCATCAGGGTATGGATACCGGGGTGAACACGGACGCCGGCGAAGCGCCACATCCTTACCATTCGGCTCCAACACATGCACCTGTGTATGGCGTGGATGGAGACACCGTGCCCACTGCAAACCTTGACACCGCAAATAGCGGTCGCTCCAGCACAGCCAGCCCTGACTTCTTCAGCGACCCGCGCATGCTGGCGCCGCGCCGCACCGAAAAGGTCGATCTCGGCGGCGGCAGCTTTGTATTGCGCTCGCCCGAGCCACTGGCGCCCTACGCGCGCTGCATTGGCGAATGGCTGGAGCGGTGGGCACGAGAAACACCCGAAGCGACCGCATTTGCAGAGCCTGCCGCAGAGCCTGCCGCAGACCCTGCCAAAAAAAGCGGCTGGCACAGCCTGAACTGGCGTGAGCTGCGGACCCGGGTCGGCGCCGTCGCGCAAGGTCTGCTGGACCTGAGGCTGCCCGCAGGCAAACCCATCGCCGTGTTGTCCGACAACTCGCTGGACCACCTGGTGCTGCTGCTGGCAGGCATGCACATCGGCCGCGCGGTGTGCACGGTCAGCAGTGCTTACTGCAGGCTGGCGGGTGGTGACTTCAGCCGCATCCACGGCATCCTGCAGACCTTGGACCCGGCGCTGGTGTATGCATCGGACGCCACCGTCTACGGCCCACCGCTGCTGGATGCCGGTATCGACGCGGTCACTGTCTTCAGCCAAGGCGCGGCGTCGCACGCCGGCGCCTTGAGTTTTGCGCAATTGGCCGACCGCGTCGAGTCGCCCGCCGTGATGCAGGCCTTTGCCGCGATCACGCCGGACACCCACGCCAAGTACCTGCTGACCAGCGGCAGCACGGGAAACCCGAAAGTGGTCATCAACACCCACCGCATGCTGTGCGCCAACCAGCAGATGCTGGGCCAGACGCTGCGCTTCCTGGACCTTGAAAAGCCCGTGCTGCTGGACTGGCTGCCGTGGAGCCACACCTTCGGCGGCAACCACAACACGAACATCGTGCTGCGCACCGGTGGCACGATGTATCTGGACGATGGCCGCCCCGTGCCGGGGGCCATTGACCGCACGCTCAAGCACCTGCGCCAGATCCAGCCCACGGTGTACTTCAACGTGCCGCGCGGGTTCGAGATGATGCTGCCCGCGCTGGAAACTGACGATGCGTTGGCGCGCCACTTCTTCGGCCGGCTGCGCATGCTGTTTTATGCCGGCGCCGGCATGCCGGTGTCAACCTGGCAACGGCTGGCAGCGGTGGCCGCGCGCGTGCGTGAAGAGCCGCTGTGGATGACCACCAGCTGGGGCAGCACCGAGACTTCACCCGCCATCACCTTTGCCAGCTGGCAACTGCAAGGCCCGGGTGTCATTGGCCTGCCGATGCCGGGTGTCAGCCTCAAGTTCGTCCCGGTCGCAGGACCGGGCGGCAAGCTGGAGATGCGCATCAAGGGCGACCACATCTTCCCGGGCTACCGCCACAACGACGAAGCCACGCGTGCGGCTTTCGACGAAGACGGCTACTACTGCATCGGCGATGCCGGCTACCTGCAGGACGAGGCCGACCCGCTGCAAGGCGTGGTCTTCAACGGCCGCGTGGCCGAAGACTTCAAGCTCACCAGCGGCACCTGGGTCAGCGTGGGCATGTTGCGCGTGCGCCTGGTCTCGGCACTGGGCGGGCTGGCGCAAGACCTGGTGCTCACCGGCGAAGGCCGCGCCGAAGTGGGCATGCTGGTGTTTCTGGGCGAGAGTGGCCGTGCCATGGCGCCGGGCCGGGCTGCAGAGCACGTGCGCGATGTGCTGCGCGATTTGC
>JAYSYB010000155.1:0-6484 GCA_043716775.1 Rubrivivax sp. | reverse complement strand
GGCCGCACGCCCTTCCTGTTTGCGCTGCCCGGCAACCCGGTGGCGGCACTTGTCACCTTCTACGTCTTTGTGCGGGAAGCGCTGCTGCTGCTGGCCGGCGCTAGACCGCAGCCGCTGCCTATGCTGCGCGCGCGCAGCGCGGCCGCCATCCGCAAGCGGCCGGGGCGCACGGAATTCCAGCGCGCCGTGGTGCACCAAGCGCTTGAACCTGACGCTGATGGTGAGTGGCATGTGCGCATCACCGGCGGCCAAGGTGCTGGCATCCTGCGCAGCATGAGCGAGGCGAATGCGCTGCTGGTGCTGGCCCACGACCAGGGCTCAGTCACAGCGGGCGACCGGGTCGAAGTCTGGCTGTTTGACGGCCTGGTGTGAGGCCGATCAACCGCGCTTGCCGCCCATCACCAGCAGCATGCCGCCCACGACGATGGCGCCGATACCAGCCCACATCGGCACGTTGACGGTTTCCTTCTCCTTCACGGCCAATTCGATCGGTCCGAGCTTCACGGCCGTGGTGTTCTTGGTGTAGCTGAAGCCGCCGTACAGCAGGCCCAGTACGCCGCAGATGATGAGTGCTGCTGCAATGAGTTTGGTGGGGTTCATGGCGTCCTCTTGGAGTGATAGCTTCCATTGGAAATCAGCTGTCCTGCAAACCGTGTAGGACAACGTCGCCTCATAGCCGGCGCGGCCCGCACCTGTGCTCAGCCGGAAACAACCCGCACGGCCGCACGTCGAGGATCGGGTTCGCTGTCGAAGCGCTCCACACCGGTGTAGCAAAGAAAGTGGCGATTGGCCGCGCGGCCAAAAAGCGTCATGCCAAGGCGAGTCGCCAACTCATGGCCCATGGCCGTAACGCCGTTGCGCGACACGATGATGGGCACGCCCATCTGCGCGGCCTTCATCACCATCTCACTGGTCAGCCGGCCTGTCGTGTAGAACGATTTGTCGGCGCCGGTGATGCCATGAATCGCCATCCACCCGGCGATGGTGTCGATGGCGTTGTGACGGCCCACGTCTTCCACAAACATCAACATTTCCCCGTTGCGGAACAGCGCGCAGCCGTGCACCGAACCCGCCTTGCGGTGGATGCTGTCCTGCTGACGCATGGTCTCCAGCATGCGGTGCAGCGTGCTCTGGCGGATGCGCGCTTGCGCCACGCTAGGCAGCGTCACGGTGTGCAGCTGCGTCATCGCGTCGCCAAAGACGGTGCCCTGGCCGCAGCCCGTGGTGACCACGCGGTGCGCGGTCTTGGCGGCCAGGTCATGCAGGCCGTGGTGCGTGCGCACCGCGGCGGCGCTGACGTCCCAGTCGACCGTGATCGACTCCACGTCTTGCACGCGGTTGACGAGCCGCTGGTTGTGCAGGTAGCCCAGCACCAGCAGTTCGGGCCGCGCGCCCAGCGTCATCAGCGTGACGAGTTCGCGCTTGTCGACAAACACCGTCAGCGGACGTTCCGCCGGGATGTGGATGCAACGCCGCTCACCGTATTCATCCAGGATCTGGATCTCGCGCAGCAACTCGCACTGCGCGTCGGTCAGCCGCGGCGCACCCGGCACGGGCATCTGTTCGCTGGGCTTGGCGGCTGCAGACAACACGTGGCTACTTCTTGGGAGCGGCCGGCGGTGCCGGGGTGATCGCGGGTGCAGCGGGTGCGGCTGGAACAGCGCCCGCGACAGCGGTTGGCGCAGACGGTGGCGCCGGCGGCACATAGACAAAGGCACCGGGGTCGGCGCAGGCATCCGTCTTGTCGGCTGGCTTGATGGCCTTGCCGTCCGTCTTGGCCTGCGCAAAGTACGCTACCGCGACCTTGTCCATCGACTGGCAAAGTTGGTAGTTGGCCACCTTGTTGCCGTGTGCGGTCTTGGCAGCAGCTTCTGCAGCTTTGGCCTTGGCTTCGTCGCTGAGTGCGGGCAACTTGGCCAATGCTGGCAGCGCGATGCAGGACAGAAGGGTGGCCAGTGTGATGAAGGTCTTCATGGGCATGCTCCGAAAAGATTCAGGCCTTGAGCGGTGGCGCGCCAAGCGTGGCAGTGGTGTCAGCGGGCGCGCGAGAGCGCTGCGAGGGAATCTTGCCGGCCTTGACATCGTCGTACCACCATTCGTGGTGCTCCTTGGCCCAGCTTTCATCGACATAGCCGGTGCGCATGGCTCGGTACGAGTCTTTCATGCCGACGGTGCCGATGTAAATGTGGCCCAAGAACATAGTCATCATCAACACTGTGGCCACAACATGCACCATGTGCGCCACTTGCATCTGACTGCGTGTCTCGCCCCACCCCGGCACCAGCAGGTCCAACACCAAACCGGAGCCAATGACCACCAGGCCCAGCGTGAACACGCCGCCCCAGAAGACCAGCTTCTCACCGGCATTGAAGCGGTGCGACGGCACTTCCTGCCCGCTCAGCATGCCGCCGCCGCGACGGAGCCATGTCCAATCGCCCTTTGCCGGCAGGTTGTCGCGCACGAAGGTGAAGAAAACCACCACCAGCGACACCGCGAACAGCGGGCCGACGAAGTTGTGCGCGGTCTTCAACGCGTAAGTCAACCAGCCAAAAAGCGTGGAACCCAGCACCGGCAGCATGAAGTACTTGCCAAAGGCCATCACCACGCCGGACACGGCCAGCACCACGAAGGCGATGGCGTTGGTCCAGTGCGCGGAACGCTCGAAGGGTGTGAAGCGTTCGATCACTCGGCCGGTGTTGGCGCTGTGCCCGCCCAGAGGCCCCTTGCGCCAGTAAAAGATGCCGATGGCACCGGCCACAATGAGAAGCAGCGCGCCGCCGTAAGGAATGAGCCAGCGGTTGCGCACTTGGCGCCACGCTTCACCGGCCGTGGTCAGTTGTGAGCCCGGGTACTGCGTGAAGCGTTGCACCAGGACGCCCGCCTCTGCACCTGGCAATGTTGTGAAGCCAGGTTGGATCCCGCTGTCGCGAACAGCTCGCCAGACAGGCGCGTTGTTGCCCGGTTGTGACTTGCCGCGTTCAGCGTTGCTCTCATCGGCCTTGGGCTCAGCAGGCGCAACAAAACCCGTGGGTGGGCCTGCCGCAGGTTGAACCACGGGCGGCTGGGCCGCAGCAGTCTGGGCGTGCAAACTACCCGATGCGGCCAGCAGCAGCACAGTTGCGCCAGTCAAGAGGATCTGGGTGATGCCGGTCATAGCGGTTCCTCCGGGCCGTTTCATTTGCGGCTGGTGCGCGTGTACTCGTTCTGGCCTTCGCTACGCTTCTTGAGGTGGGTTTCCCAACTCGTCGCGTCACCCTGCTTCCACCCTTGCGCGGTATAGGCCGCACCCCCGCCTTGCGAGGGCGCCACGTCGACCTTGCGGGCAGTGGCCGTCTGTGGCCTTTCGCCGCAGCCAGCCAGCGTCACAAAAACCGCTGCAAGAACGCAAGCGCCGCCGTGGTGCATCACTTTTTCCCTTCAGGTTGGACAGCACCACCGGTGGGTTTGCCGTAGGCGGTGCCCCAGCCCCAGACTTCGCTGCCCTTGCCGCGCGTCAGCACTCGGTTGCGAAAGATGTCGGCCACGACGTCACCGTCGCCCCCGAGCAGAGCCTTCGTGGAGCACATTTCGGCGCAGATCGGCAGCTTGCCTTCGGCCAGGCGATTGCGGCCGTACTTTTCGTTCTCGACCGCGCTGGCGTTGTCCTCGGGCCCACCGGCGCAGAAGGTGCACTTGTCCATCTTGCCGCGGAGGCCGAAGGTGCCGTTGCTGGGGAACTGCGGCGCACCAAAGGGGCATGCATAACTGCAGTAGCCGCAGCCGATGCAGGTGTCCTTGTCGTGAAGCACCACACCTTCAGCGGTGCGGTAGAAACAATCCACCGGGCACACGGCCATGCAGGGGGCATCTGAACAATGCATGCAGGCCACAGAAATACTCTTCTCACCGGCCACGCCATCGTTGAGGGTGATGACGCGGCGGCGATTGACACCCCAGGGCACGTCGTGTTCGGCCTTGCAGGCCGTGACACAGCCGTTGCACTCGATGCAGCGATCGGCGTCGCAGATGAACTTCATTCTTGCCATGCCGCTCTCCTTAGGCTGCCCGCTCGACCTGGCAGACCGTTGTCTTGGTCTCTTGCATCATCGTCACACTGTCATAGCCGTAGGTCGTGGCCGTGTTAACCGCCTCGCCCCGAATGATCGGAGCCGCCCCTTGCGGGTAGAACGGCAACATGTCCACACCCTGCCAGCGGCCGGCAAAGTGATAGGGCATGAAGGCGGTGTCGCTGCCCACCCGCTCGGTGACGAGCGCCTGGACCTTGATTCGCGCACCGGTCGGCGTTGTCACCCAAACATCTTCCCCGTTGCGGATGCCACGGTCATTGGCGGCCTTGGGGTTGATCTCGATGAACATGTTCTGCTGCAGTTCTGCGAGGTAACGGTTTGAACGCGTCTCGTCGCCGCCGCCTTCGTACTCGGTCAATCTGCCGCTGGTCAGAATGATCGGGAACTTAAGGCCAATGTCCTTGTTTTTTTCCTGCACCGATTTGAACAGTGTGGGCAAACGCCAGAAGACCTTGCGGTCGTCGTGCGTCGGGTACTTGGCCACCAGCTCGGGCCGGGTGGAGTACAGCGGCTCACGGTGCTGCGGAATCGGATCGGGGAAGTTCCAAACCACGGCTCGCGCCTTGGCGTTGCCGAAGGGATGGCAACCATGGTTCTTCATCGCGACACGGATGATCGCCCCCGTGGGGTCAGTCTTCCAGTTCTTGCCCTCGGCCTTCTTCTGCTCTTCTTCCGTGAGCTCACCCCACCAACCCAGCTTCTTCAGCAGCAGGTGGTCAAACTCCGGATAGCCAGTGGTTAGGTCGCATCCTTTCGAATGCGAGCCATCAGCAGCCAGCAGCGACTGGCCATCACGCTCGACACCGAAGTTGGCGCGGAAGTTGCCGCCGCCTTCCATGACGTGCTGGGAGGTGTCGTACAGGATGTGCGTGCCCGGATGCTTCATCTCGGGTGTGCCCCAGCACGGCCACGGCAAACCGAAATAATCACCGTCCAGGCTGTAGCCTGTTTCCTTGTCGATACCACCCTTGGCGCGCAGCGTGGTCACGTCGAAGACGTGCATGTTGCGCATGTGCGCCTTCAGGCGTTCTGGGCTTTGGCCCGTGTAGCCGATCGTCCAGACCGAGCGGTTGATCTCGCGCAGGATATCTTCGGGTATGGGTTCGTCCAGTCCCTTGATCTTCTGCATCTTGTAGTTCTTGACCAGCTGCTCGCCAAAGCCCAGCTTCTGGGCCAACTGGTACATGATCATGTGGTCGCTGCGCGATTCAAACAGCGGGTCCATGACCTTTTCGCGCCATTGCAGCGAGCGGTTTGAAGCCGTCACTGACCCACTGGTTTCAAACTGCGTGCAGGCCGGCAGCAAGTACACAGCGCGCTTGGGGTTTTGGTCTTCGGCCTTGCCCGGCATCGCTGCCATGGCGGCGGTAGCTGACGGAAACGGGTCCACCACCACCAGCAGGTCGAGCTTGTCCATGGCCTTCTTCAGGTCCAGGCCGCGCGTCTGCGAGTTCGGCGCATGGCCCCAATAGAACATGCCGCGCAGGTTGCTGTCCTGGTCGATGAACTCGCTCTTCTCAAGCACGGCGTCAAACCAGCGCGAGATGGTCAAACCAGGCTTGTTCATCATGCCGGGCGCGTACTGCTTCTTCATCCATTCAAAGTCAACGCCCCACGCGGTGGCGAAGTGCTTGAACGAACCTTCCACAATGCCGTAGTAGCCCGGCAGCGAGTCTGGGTTGGGGCCGACGTCGGTGATGCCCTGGACGTTGTCATGGCCGCGGAAGATGTTGGCCCCGCCACCGCTCTTGCCTATGTTGCCCAAAGCCAATTGCAAGATGCAGGACGCCCGCACCATGGCGTTGCCAATCGTGTGCTGGGTGTGCCCGACGCACCACACCAGCGTGCTGGGGCGATTTTCGGCCATGGTCTTTGCGACCTGGTACACCTCTGCTTCGGGTACGCCGGTAGCCTCGAACACTTTGTCCGGTGTCCACTTCGCCAGCACGTCATCACGCACCTTGTCCATCGCGTAGACGCGGCTGTTGATGTAGTCCTTGTCTTCCCAGCCGTTCTTGAAGACGTGGTACAGCACGCCAAACAAGAAAGGGATGTCCGCCCCCGAGCGCATACGCACGAATTGGTCGGCCTTGGCTGCCGTGCGGGTGAACCGAGGGTCCACCACTATCATCTTGCAGCCCTTTTCCTTGGCATGCAGCATGTGCAGCAAGGACACCGGATGTGCTTCGGCAGCATTGCTGCCGATGTACATGGCGGCCTTGCTGTTCTGCATGTCGTTGTACGAGTTGGTCATCGCACCGTAGCCCCACGTATTCGCCACACCGGCGACTGTCGTGGAGTGGCATATTCGTGCCTGGTGATCGCAGTTGTTACTGCCCCAGAAGGACATCCACTTTCTGAGCAGGTACCCCTGCTCGTTGTTGCTCTTGCACGAACCAACGATAAAGATGCTGTCG
>JAYSYB010000154.1:0-6484 GCA_043716775.1 Rubrivivax sp. | reverse complement strand
GAAGGCGCTGTCGCCGCGAAACTGCGGCAGCGCGCGGTAAGCGCGGATGAAGGTTTCCTGGGCGATGTCCTCGACGCTGTCCACGTCGCGCACCATGCGGCCGATCAGGCGTTCGATGCGCCGCTGGTACTTGACCACCAGCATTTCGAAGGCCCGCACGTCGCCCAGCTTGACCCGCTCGACCAGTTGCGCATCGGCGTCCGGCTGCTGCATCAGTCGGCCTTTGGCACGCGACCGCGTTCCGCAGACAGCGCATCACTGGCGGGCTTGGCGGCGCGGCTGTAAAGCGCGGCGCGCAAGGCATGGCGCGCCGTGCCGGCATCGGCCGCCGAAACGGGAATCCAGACGGTGCGCCGTGCGCTGTCTTCAGGGCGCAGCCGCAGCAGCATCCAGGGCCCCAAGTCGATCATCAAGTCCAGATCGCCAGCGCAACCGTCCGCCGTCCAGCACTGGCCGTCCCAAGCCAGCAGCAGCGGCTGGAGTCGCGCCCTGCGCCAAGACAGCAATGCCACCAAAATTGCCATCAAGGGCACCACCAGCCACGCCGGCCCGCCAGACAATTTCAGGTGGCCCGCGCCCCAGGCCAGCAGTGCGGCGGTGGCCAGGGCCGGCAGCAGCGTCACCAGGCAACGCCAAGCGCCGCCCAGGCTGCACGTGACGCTGACGGCCGGGGCCGCGCGCACCGCGAATCAGGCGCGCCGAAAAACCAGCGTGCCGTTGGTGCCGCCAAAGCCGAAGTTGTTCTTCACCGCCACGTCGATCTTCATCTGCCGCGCTTCGTTGGCGCAGTAATCAAGGTCGCACTCCGGATCCTGGTTGAAGATGTTGATGGTGGGCGGCGACACCTGGTAGTAGGCGGCCAGCACCGTGAAGACGGATTCGATGCCACCCGCACCGCCCAGCAGGTGGCCCGTCATCGACTTGGTGCTGTTGACCACCAGGCGTTTGGCGTGGTTGCCGTACGCCAGCTTGATGGCGTTGGATTCGTTCAGGTCACCCAGCGGTGTGCTGGTGCCATGGGCGTTGAGGTACTGCACTTCAGATGGGTTGATGCGCGCATTGCGCAAGGCCGCCAGCATGCTGCGCTTGGGGCCATCGACGTTGGGCGCCGTCATGTGGAAGGCGTCGGCTCCCATGCCGAAACCCGCGAGTTCGGCGTAGATCCGGGCGCCGCGCTTCTTTGCGTGTTCGTACTCTTCCAGCACCAACGCGCCGGCGCCCTCGCCCAACACAAAACCGTCGCGGTCCCTGTCCCAGGGGCGAGACGCGGTCTTCGGGTCTTCATTGCGGGTGGACAGCGCACGCGCGGCCGCGAAGCCGCCCACGCCCAGCGGCGAGACAGTGCTTTCGGCACCCCCTGCCACCATCACATCGACATCACCGTATTCAATCATCCGACCGGCTTCGCCGATGCAGTGCAGGCCCGTGGTGCAGGCCGTCACGATGGCCAGGTTGGGGCCCGTAAAGCCGTACTTGATGGAGACGTGGCCCGAGATCATGTTGATGATCGAAGCCGGCACGAAGAACGGCGAAATCCGCCGTGGCCCGCGTGCCCTGTATTCGTCTTCGGTCTGTTCGATCAACGGCAAGCCGCCGATGCCCGAACCCACCATCACGCCCGTTCGTTCGGCGCTTTCTTCGGTCAGTGCATCGCCGTGCGGAATGCCCGCGTCTTGCACGGCCTGGATCGACGCCGCCATACCGTAGTGGATGAAGGTGTCCATGTGCCGGGCTTCCTTGGCGGGCATGTAGTCCTCGACCTGGAAGCCCTTGACTTCGCCCGCAAACCTGCAGGCAAAGGCGCTGGCATCAAACTTCGTGATGAGGTCGATGCCCGAGCGCCCGGCCAACAGGTTGGCCCAGCCTTCGGCCACCGTGTTGCCCACGGGGCTGATGAGCCCGAGGCCCGTGACGACGACGCGACGGCGGCTGGACATGGTTCAGCCCTCGCGCGTGAAATCGCGCCCTTGCTGCTCTTGCCGTCGGCAGGCACTCGGTTCCTTTCGGACCCTCATGTCCAACCTCAGCCCTTTTGGTGGTTGACGGCGTAATCGATCGCCAGCTGCACAGTGGTGATCTTCTCGGCCTCTTCGTCGGGGATCTCGATGCTGAACTCGTCTTCGAGTGCCATCACCAGTTCCACCGTGTCCAGCGAGTCGGCACCGAGGTCAGCCACGAAGGCCTTCTCGTTGGTGACGTCGGACTCGGGCACGCCGAGTTGCTCGGCAATGATTTTCTTGACTCGCGCTTCAATATCGCTCATGACTCCTCCTGGAGTGGGATCGGAAAAAACAGCCCGGGATGATACCGGCCGGGCAAGCACCGGGATTGTGGGTCCACCAGAGGACTCAATTCATGACCATGCCACCGTTGACATGCAGTTCGGTGCCGGTGATGTAGCCGGCTTGCGCCGACGCCAGAAAAACGACTGCATGCGCCACCTCGTCGGCCTGGCCGAGCCGCCCGAGCGGGATGCTGGCCAGCAGCGCGGCCTTGGCGGCTTCGGGCAGGCCTTCGGTCATGTCGGTGGCAATGAAACCAGGCGCTACACAGTTGACGGTGATGTTGCGCGCACCCAATTCACGCGCCAGCGAACGCGTGAGGCCTGCCACGCCAGCCTTGGCCGCGGCATAGTTGGCCTGGCCGGCATTGCCGCTGACGCCGACAACGGACGTGATGTTGATGATGCGGCCATAACGCTGACGCATCATGGGTTTGGTGGCGGCGCGACAGGCACGGAAGACGGCCTTCAAATTTGTGTCGATGACGGCGTCCCAGTCATCGTCCTTCATGCGCATCGACAACGTGTCGCGCGTGATGCCGGCATTGTTGACCAGCACGTGCAGGCCGCCAAACTCCTTGGCGATGGTGTCGATCGCCTTGTCCAGCGCCGGGCCGTCGGTGACGTTGAGCACGATGCCCTTGCCACCCTGCGCAGCCAACGCTTCGGTGATGGCGGCGGCACCGCTGTCGGTGGTGGCCGTACCGATGACGCGGAAGCCGGCTGCTGCCAGCCCCTGCGCGATGGCGCGGCCGATGCCACGCGACGCGCCAGTGACGAGTGCCGTCTGGGGGGCGGTCTGGGGGGCGGTCTGCACCGAAGTTTGCACCTCGCTCATTGCAGCATTTCCTGGGCGGCTTGCAGGCTCGCCGGGTCCAGCACGGTCAGCGATTGGATGCTGGCATCCACCCGTTTGACCAGGCCCGACAACACCTTGCCGGGGCCGCATTCCAGGATGTGCAGCAGGCCACGCGCGCGCAGTGCCTGCGTCACTTCCACCCAGCGCACAGGGCCGAAGGCCTGGCGGTAGAGCGCATCGCGGATGGCGTCGGGGTCGGTCTGGACAGCCACGTCGATGTTGTTCACCACAGCGATGCGCGGCGCCACGATCGTCACGCTGGCCAGCCGCTCGCGCAGCGCTTCGGCAGCGGGCTTCATCAGCATGGAGTGGAACGGCGCCGACACGGCCAGCAGCAACGCGCGTTTGGCACCCACCGCCTTCAGCCGGTCGCAGGCCAGGTCGACGCCGGCCTTGCTGCCGGCGATGACGGTTTGTTTGGGGTCGTTGAAGTTGGCAGGTGCAACAATTTCACCGGACTCGGCTGCCACCGCCGCGCAACCATCGCGCACGATGGCTGCGTCCAGGCCCAGGATGGCAGCCATGGCGCCAGCGCCTACTGGCACCGCCTGCTGCATGGCCTGCGCACGGAAGCGCACCAACGGCAGCGCGTCGGCCAGCGTCAGCGCACCCGCCGCCACCAGTGCGCTGTACTCGCCCAGCGAATGGCCCGCCACGGCAGCAGGCTCGGCGCCGCCTTCGGCGCGCCAGGCGCGGTAGCAGCAAATGGCGGACGTCAGCATCACCGGCTGCGTATTGGTGGTGAGTTCCAGCGCTTCCTTCGGGCCGGCGTGGATCAACGCAGCCACGTCTTCGCCCAGCGTCGTGGAAGCTTCTTCAAGCGTCAGGCGCACCGCAGGGTGGTCGCCCCACGCGTCGAGCATGCCGACGGACTGCGAGCCTTGACCCGGGAAAACAAAGGCGAATGGATGCATCGAACGAAGAGTGGGTGGAGTCAAAAATCGAGCAAGACAGCGCCCCAAGTGAAGCCCCCGCCCACCCCTTCAAGCATGACGGTGTGGCCATGCTGGACACGGCCGCTGCGCACGGCCACGTCCAGCGCCAGCGGCACTGATGCGGCCGAGGTGTTGCCATGTTCATCCACCGTGGCGATGAGCTTGTCCAGCGGCAGCTTCAGCTTCTTGGCCGTGCCTTGCATGATGCGGATGTTGGCCTGGTGCGGGATCAGCCAGTCCAGGTCTTCGGCGCGGCGGCCGGCTTTTTCCAGCACTGCGCGGGCGGCGCTGTCGAGCACACCCACGGCAAGCTTGAACACCGCCGGGCCGTCCATCTTCAGCAGCGGGTCACCCAGCACCTGGCCACCGGCCACCGTGCCCGGCACGCACAAGATGCCCACATGGCGGCCGTCGGCATGCAACTCAGTCGCCAGGATGCCGGGCTCGGCGCTGGCTTCCAGCACCACGGCGCCGGCGCCGTCGCCGAAGAGCACGCAGGTGGTGCGGTCATTGAAGTCGAGGATGCGCGAAAATACTTCCGCGCCCACCACCAGCGCGCAGGTGGCACCGCCGCTCTTGATCATGGCGTCGGCCACCGCCAAGGCATAGATGAATCCCGAGCACACGGCCTGCACGTCAAAAGCCGGGCACCCAAACACACCCAGTTTGTGCTGCAGGATGCAGGCGGTGGAAGGGAACACCATGTCTGGCGTGGACGTGGCGACGATGATCAAGTCGACGTCTTCCGCCACGCGGCCGGCCGACTGCAGCGCGGCCAGGCAGGCGTGCAACGCCAAGTCACTGCTGTTGACGCCGTCAGCTGCAAAGTGACGGGCGCGGATGCCTGTGCGCTCAACGATCCATTGGTCACTGGTCTCAAGCCCGCGTTCGGCCAGCATCGCCGTCATATCCGCGTTGCTCAAGCGGCGCGGCGGCAGGTGGCTGCCGGTGCCGGTGATGCGGGCAAAACGGGGAGCTTGCGTTGTGCTGTGTCGTGCCTGTGGGGCCTGGGGCGATGGATTCATGCCGCTGTTGTCATGCCACTTGTGCTGAAGCGGCATTGCCCGCCGGCAGCGCTTGAAGCGTGGGGCCGAGACGGTCATGCACGCGGTCTAGGAGCCGGTTGCGCGCGGCATCATAAGCCCGCGTCAGCGCTTGTTCGAAGGCATAGGCGTCGGCCGAACCGTGGCTCTTGAAGACCAGACCGCGCAGGCCCAGCAGCGCTGCGCCGTTGTAGCGCCGCGGGTCCACCCGGTGCTTGAAGCGCAGCAGCACCGGCAGCGCCACGACAGCGGCCAGCTTGCTGAACGGCCCGCGCGCAAATTCCTGCTTGATGAAGTCCGACATCATTGAAGCCAGGCCTTCACTGGTCTTGAGCAGCACGTTGCCGACGAAACCGTCGCACACCACCACGTCCACCGTGCCCTTGAAGATGTCGTTGCCTTCGACATTGCCATGGAAGTTGATTTGTCCGGCCTCGCCGGCGGCACGCAGGAGTTCACCGGCGCGCTTGATGGTCTCGCTGCCCTTGATGGCTTCTTCGCCAATGTTTAGCAGGCCGACCACGGGCTCGGGCTTGCCGTCCACGGCGGCCACCAGTGCGCTGCCGAGCACGGCAAATTGCAGCAGGTGTTCAGGCGTGCAATCGACGTTGGCGCCCAGGTCCAGCACCGTGGTGTAGCCGTCGCGCCGGTTGGGCATGACGGTGGCGATGGCCGGCCGGTCGATGCCGTCCAGCGTCTTCAGCAAGTAGCGCGCCACGGCCATCAGCGCGCCGGTGTTGCCGGCGGACACGCAGGCATGCGCGCCGTCCTTGACCTGCTGGATGGCGACCCGCATGGACGAATCGCGCTTCTTGCGCAGTGCGACTTCGATGGAATCTTCCATGGTCACGACTTCGGTGGCCACAACGATGGTGCAGCGCGGCCAGGCGGCCGCCGCGCGCAAATCGCCCGCACTGCCCACGAGCACGAGTTCAGCGTTCGGGTGTTTGTCCAGGAAGGCCCGGCACGCCGGCAGCGTGGTGGTGGGGCCATGGTCGCCGCCCATGCAATCGACAGCGATCCGCACCGTTTGCAGCGGTGCCGGGGGCGCAACTGCCACAGTCGGCGCAGGCGGCGGGGCCTCAGCAGACACGGCAGGATTCAGTGCGTTCAGCACGGAGCCGGCGCGCGACGGTCGGCTGCACGGTCACCCGGCCTGAAGCCGTGGCGACAGAGCGCCAATCAGGCGTCGGCCTTCGTCTTCAGAACCTTGCGGCCGCGGTAGAAACCCGTCGGGCTGATGTGGTGGCGCAGATGCACTTCACCCGTGGTCGATTCCACGGCGGTGCCAGGCGCTGCGACGGCATTGTGCGAACGGTGCATGCCGCGCTTGGAAGGCGACTTCTTGTTTTGCTGGACGGCCATG
>JAYSYB010000153.1:0-6490 GCA_043716775.1 Rubrivivax sp. | reverse complement strand
GTTGCTGAAGCCGAGCACGAAGCAGCGCTGAACCAGCAGCGCTTCACCGCAGCCTTCACCCACGCGGCCATCGGCATGGCCATCGTGCGCCACGACGGCACTGTCCATCAGGTCAACCAGTCGTTGTGCGCGCTGCTCGGGCGCGCAAGCGTTGACCTGGTGGAGCGTCCTTTTGACGAGCTGCTGCACGCCGGCGATGCCACCTTGTTCAGGCGCCGCGCCGAGGCCGTGGCCAACGACGCCGACCAGGCGTTTTCGATGGAGTTGCGGTGCCGCGACGCCAGCGGTCACGGCACCTGGGTGTCGCTGCACTGCGGCCGCTTCATCGACCCGGCCACCGACCGCAGCGGCCTGATCTACCAGTTGCACGACATCACCTCACGCCGGCTGGCCGAACACCAGCTGCAACACATCGCGTTTCACGACAGCCTGACCGACCTGGCCAACCGCAACTGCTTCGTCGAGCGGCTGAACGCAGCGGTCGAGCGCAACCGCACCGACGCTGAAGCCGGCTTTGCGGTGATGTTTCTGGACCTTGACCGCTTCAAGCTGGTCAACGACAGCCTGGGTCACCCTGCGGGCAACGCGCTGCTTTGCGAAGTGGCGCGCCGGCTTTGTGATGCCGTGCGCCCGTGCGACCTGGTGGCCCGGCTTGGCGGCGACGAATTCGGGGTTCTGCTGGAGCATGTGCAGGAGCCCACGGCCGCCATGGCTCTGGCGCAGCGGCTGCAGCTGGTGCTGTCGGCGCCGATGATGATCAACGGCACCGAGGTCGTGCCGGTGGCCAGCATCGGCATCACCTTCAGCGACCTTGGCTACCGCACGGCCGATGAAGTGTTGCGCGATGCCGACCTGGCGATGTACGACGCCAAGGCCGACGGCAGCCGCCGCGTGTCGCTGTTCAACCAGGGCATGCACGAGCGGGTGGCCGAAAAGCTCAAGCTCGAAGGCGACCTGCGCCGGGCCATTGGCGAAGGCCAACTGGCGCTGGTGTACCAGCCAATGTTTGCGCTGCAGCCGCATCGGCTGATCGGCTTCGAGGCACTGGCGCGCTGGAATCACCCCGAGCGCGGGATGATCAGCCCCGACGTGTTCATCGCGCTGGCCGAGGAAAGCGGCCATATCGAGGCGCTCACCGCCTGGGTCATCGACCAGGCTGTCGGTCAGCTGGCGCAGTGGCAGGCCGAGCATCCGGCGACGGGGCCGCTGTGCATGCACGTCAACATCTCCGGCCGCGACCTGACCAGCGCCGCGCTGGTGCCGCTGGTGCGCGCAGTGCTGCAACGCCATGCCCTTGCGGCGCGCCAGCTGACGCTGGAAATTACCGAGACGACACTGATGGGCAAGCTGGCAACCGTGCTCGACACCGTGCATGCCTTGCTGGACGTGGGCGTGAAATTCAGCATCGACGACTTCGGCACGGGCTATTCGTCGCTGGCCTACTTGAGCACGCTGCCGATCGACAGCCTGAAGATTGACCGTTCTTTTGTCAGCGGCATGACCGACAAGCCGCAGAACGTGGAGATCGTGCGCGCCGTGCTCACGCTGGGCCGTTCACTGGGCAAGACGATCATTGCCGAAGGCATTGAGACGGCGGAGCAGCTGTCGATGCTCCGGCACATCGGCGTCGACGTGGGGCAGGGCTACCTGCTGTCGCGCCCGCTGCGCGCCGACCAGGTGCCCGCGCTGCTGGCAGCCGACTCAAGAGTTAGCCCGGGCGTGCCGACAACATTCCAACGCGCCAAACAAAGTTCGGAATCCTGAACGATGCACCCTCACACCGGACTCGCACAGACACCGCAGCACCTGCGGTGGTGGAGCCGGGTGCACCGCGATTTGATGCCCGACTACAACCGCAAGGCCACGGTCTACTGGTGGTTGGTGGCGGTGATGGGGGGCGTCACGCTCATCGGGTCGATGGTGAGCGTGGCTGACGATGGCCCGCAGGCCTGGCTGCAGATCGCCGTCGGCACGGCGATTGCCATGTTCGCGGGCTTCTTCCCGGTGCGCGTGCCGCGTTCCAAGAATTCCTTTGCCGCCGGCGAAATCTTCATCTTCCTGCTGTTGCTGATCCATGGCCCGGGCGCGGCCGCGCTGGCGGCCTCGGGCGAAGCGGCCGTGGGCTCTTGGCGCACTTCCAAGCGCTGGACCAGCCGCATTGCCAGCCCGGCCATGGCGGCGCTGGCGATGTTTTCTGCCGGCTCACTGTTCTGCCTGGTCTTCAAGCATGTGGCCGACAACGCCGGATTGCTGATCATCGCCACGATGGTCTTTGCGGTGGTCTTCTTCGTCTTCAACACCTTGCTCGTCACCGCCGTGCCGCGCCTGAAGCGCAACGAAAGGCTGCAGCCGTCCGACCTCTTCAGCATCTTTGGCTGGATCGGCATCGCCTACACCGGCAGCGCAGCGGTGGCGGTGTTGCTGTACCTGACCTATCGCCAGTCGGGCGGCGGCGTGCTGGCCGCAATGGTGCCGCTGCTGGCGATGATGCTGGCCACGCTGCACTACTTTTTCCGCCAACAAGAGGCCGCCGAAGAAGTGCGCCAGGCCGGCGCCGAGGCCGCTGAACGCGAACGTGACCTGGCAAAGCGCCATGTGGGCGAACTTGAAGCCAGTGAACGGCGCTTCCACAGCGCCTTCACGCATGCGTCCATCGGCATGGCACTGCTGGCCTTTGACGGCCGCATCCTGCAGGCCAACCACGCGCTGCGTGCGCTGTTGGGCCGGCGTGACGAAGAGCTGGTGCATGAACCCTTCCAGAGCATCGTGCTGGCGGCTGACCGCACCCGTCTGGACGAGCAGCTGGGCCTTGTCAGTGACCATGAGTTCGAGGGCTTCGCGCTTGAACTGCGCTGCCTGCACCGCGACGGCAGCGCGGTCTGGGTGGCTTCACACTGCAGCTTCTTCAGTGAACCGGGCGCCAGCGCGCCGTGCCTGATCCTGCAGGTGCAGGACATCACGGCACGCCGCAACGCCGAAGAAGGCCTGCACCACCTGGCCTTCCACGACAGCCTGACGGGCCTGCCCAACCGCCGCCGCTTCCACGAACTGCTGGGCCAGGCAGTGGCGCAGCTCAACGCCAGCGACGACCCGCACCACGCCTACGCGGTGATGTTCCTGGACTTCGACCGCTTCAAGCTCATCAACGACAGCCTGGGCCACAGCGCGGGTGACGAATTTCTGGTGCAGGTGGCGCAGCGCATCTTGGGCAGCCTGCGCCCGCACGACACCGTGGCGCGGCTGGGCGGCGACGAATTTGGTGTGCTGGTGCGCCATGTCGAGCACGAGAGCAGCGTGGTCGGGCTGGCCGAGCGCTTGATGGACGCCTTGCGCCGCCCCTTTCTGGTCGCCGGCACTGAGCTGATGACGAGTGCCAGCATCGGCATCACCTTCAGCGCTTTGGGCTATACCAGCCCCGAAGACGTGCTGCGTGATGCCGACACCGCCATGTACAAGGCCAAGGGCGCCGGCAAGGCGCGGTATGCGCTGTTCGACGCCAGCCTGCACACCGAAGTTGCCAACCGCCTGCGGCTGGAAGGCGACCTGCGCCGCGCCATTGACGACGGCCGCCTAGCAGTGGAGTACCAGCCGGTGTTTACGCTGGTCGGCGCCGAGCCTGGCCGCCTGGCGGGCTTTGAAGCGCTGATACGCTGGCAGCACCCGCAGGACGGCACCATTGCACCTGCGGCGTTCCTGCCAATCGCCGAAGAGGCCGGGCTGATGGTCAAGGTGACCGACTTCGTGCTGCACCTGGCCTGCCACCAGTTGCGCGAATGGCAGGAATCCGACCCGACCTGGGCCGCGCTGACGATGAACGTCAACGTCTCCGGGCACGACATCTCTCACCCGGCTTTTGTAGCGCGTGTGACTCGGGCCATCGTTGAAGCCGGGCTCAAGCCCGAACAGCTGTGCATCGAGCTCACCGAGGACATTCTGATGTCGCGTCTGGAAGGGGCCCTGCCCTTTCTGCGCGAGCTGCGCCGCATGGGCGTGACGCTGGCCATCGATGACTTCGGCACCGGGTACTCGTCGCTCAGCCACTTGTCCACGCTGCCGATCGACTGCCTCAAGATCGACCGTTCCTTCGTCACCCGGCTTGAAGCCGGCTCCAACGAAGCCGCCGTGGTGCGCTCTATCGTGCTGCTCGGCAGCTCGCTGGGCAAGACCGTGGTGGCCGAGGGCATTGAGACCGATGTGCAGCTGCAGCAGCTGCAAGAAATGGGCTGCGAGTTTGGACAAGGGTATTTGTTGGCGCGGCCCATGACGTCGGCCGACGTATCCCTGCTGCTGCAAAACCTGTTGCCCGACATCCCACTGCACGGGGCTGCCTGGACGCAAACGCACCACGCGATGACCATCCACTGACGATGTGTCCCCGCGCGCCTTTGAGACGCGCGCCGCAACCGCCAGGCCAGCCTGGCCTGGTGCTCAGACCGGCAGCAGTGAAGAGTTCTTCACTTCCTCCATCACCGCATAGGTGCGGGTCTCGCGCACGCCGGGCAGTGTCCATATCACGCTGCCGATGAACTGGCGGTAGGCCGCCATGTCGGCCACGCGGGTCTTCAGCAGGTAGTCGAAACCACCGGCCACCAGGTGCGCTTCCAGAATCTCCGGGCGCACCTGCACCGCGGCCTTGAAGGTGTCCATCACGTCGTGCACGGTGCGGTCGAGCAGGATCTCTACAAACACCAGGAGACCCGCGCCCAGCTTCACCGGGTTCAGCCGGGCCTCATAGCCCAGGATGTAGTTTTCGCGGTGCAGGCGCTTGACGCGTTCCAGCACCGCAGTGGGTGACAGATGCACTTCTTCAGCCAGCTTCAGGTTGCTGATGCGGCCGTCGGCCTGCAGCGCGCGCAGGATGCGGCGGTCGATCTTGTCCAGGCCGCGGTCGCCGCGCAGCGGGTTGGTGTCATGGGTCAAGTCAGGTTCCATGGTGGATGATTCTCCGGCAGCAGCCGCATTTTCCGAATCCGGTTCGGCCCTGGCGGACCTAAGCTGCGCCATTCGATCTTCCATCTGCCCCACCTCACCCCACCTCACCCCACCTCACCCCACACCTCGCGAGTTCGCCATGACGGTTCGTTGCCCGCCCGCCCGATTGCCATTCCCCTACCGGCCCGAAGCCACCGCCGTGGCCGAGACACTGGCCGCCGTGCAGGGCGCGCTGGACTGGCCTTCGGTGGTGGCCGCCGGCAGCCCCTGGGTGCAGGCGGTGCGCGAACAGCCGGCGCCTTTCTGGGCGATGGAATCGCTGCTGCGCGAATACCCCATCAGCAGCGCCGAGGGCCTGGCGCTGATGCGGCTGGCCGAAGCGCTGCTGCGTGTGCCCGACGCGGAAACGGCCATTGCACTGACCGCCGACCAGCTGGGCCGCGGCGGCTTTGACGGCGCGGCGGCCGAAGACAGCCCGCACAGGATGCTGGCGCAGATCAGTGCCAGCGCTATTTCGTTGTCGAAGAAGTTCCTGCCTGAATCCACGAGCCCGTCCGACAACCCGCCAGGGCTGCTGCAGCGTCTGGGCGCGCGCACCGTGGTGGCGGCGACCGTGCGCGCCATCCAGCTGCTGGGCCGACAGTTTGTGCTGGGCCGCACCATCAACGAAGCGATGGCCGAAGCCGCCGGCCAGCGCAAGGCGATGAACCCGCTGCGCTTCAGCTACGACATGCTGGGTGAAGGCGCGCGCACCGAAGCCGATGCAGAACGCTACCTGGCCAGCTATCGCAACGCCATCTCGGCAATAGCCGGTGGAAAGGTCGCGCCGTCACCGATGACCGCCGACGGCATATCGATCAAGTTGAGCGCACTTTTTTCGCGTTATGAAGATGCCCAGCGCGAACGCATCACCGCCGAACTGCTGCCACGCGTCAAGGGCCTGGTGGACCAGGCCGCAAAGGCCAACATCAACCTCACCATCGACGCCGAAGAAAGTGACCGCCTGGAGCTGTCGCTGGACCTGCTGGACACCCTGGCCGCGCACATCGCCCAGCACCACCCGCAGTGGCAGGGCTTCGGGCTTGCGGTGCAGGCCTACCAGACGCGGGCGCTGCAGGTGGTGGACGAAGTGGCGCGCATCGCGCGGCTGCACAGCTTGCGCTTCATGGTGCGGCTGGTGAAGGGCGCCTACTGGGACGGCGAAGTCAAGCGCGCGCAGGAAAGCGGCTTGGCCGGCTACCCGGTGTTCACGCACAAGCACCACACCGACATCAGCTACCTGGCCTGCGCCGCCGCGCTGGTGCGCCACCACGAAGTGATCTATCCGCAGTTTGCAACCCACAACGCGGGCACCATCGCGGCCATCCTGCAATTGGCCCGGCGGGCGGGTGCGAAGTTTGAGCTGCAGCGCCTGCATGGCATGGGCGAAGGCGTCTATCGCGAAGTGTTGAAGGATGGGTCCGTGCCTTGCCGCGTCTATGCCCCGGTGGGCGAACACCGCGACCTGCTGGCCTACCTGGTGCGCCGGCTGCTGGAGAACGGGGCTAACTCCTCGTTT
>JAYSYB010000152.1:0-2082 GCA_043716775.1 Rubrivivax sp. | reverse complement strand
AAATCCGTCTAGCCCGGTTCGACTCCGGGTCGCGCCTCCACCACCGTTCCGCAGGGCCCACAGCGTGGGCCCTGTTTCGTTTTCGGCCCCGATAATTGCGGCGCGCCCGGATGGCGAAACAGGCAGACGCAGCGGACTTAAAATCCGCCGCCCCCGAAACGGGGCATGCGGGTTCGAACCCCGCTCCGGGCACCAACCGCAACCGCAACCGCAACCGCAACCGCGATACACACACACCGGACGCTGCACGCGAATGACACTCTTCGCCCAAGAATCCCTTCAGGACGGCGTTGCCAAGCGCGAAGTCTTTGGCTGGGCAATGTATGACTTTGCCAACTCGGGCTACACCACCGTCGTGATGACGGCGGTTTTCAACGCCTACTTCGTCGGCGTGGTGGCCAACGGTGCCGACTGGGGCACGCTGGCCTGGACGTTGACGCTCGGGCTGTCCAACGCGCTGGTAATGCTGACCATGCCACTCATCGGGGCCTATGCCGATGCCCACGCGGCCAAGAAACGCCTGCTGATTTTCAGCACCATTGGCTGCGTGCTGGCCACCGCGCTGTTGGCCGCCGTGGGCCGCGGTGACCTCTGGTTGGCCGTGGCGGCGATCGTGGCGTCGAATTTGTTCTATGCCTATGGCGAATCACTTACTGCGGCCTTTCTGCCTGAACTTGCACGCCGCGAGGCGATGGGCCGCGTCTCTGGCTGGGGCTGGAGCTTCGGCTACTTCGGCGGCATGTTGACGCTCGGCCTGAGCCTGGCCTACGTGCTGTGGGCGCAAGCGCGTGGCCTGCCGGCGACGCACTTCGTGCCGGTGACGATGCTGATCACAGCGGCCATCTACGGCCTAGCTGCACTCGTCACCTTCTGGCTGTTGAAAGAGCGCGCCGTGCCGCAGCCCGCCAGCGCCATCAGCGCGCAGCCCTGGCAGCGCCTGCTGCACACCTGGCGCGAGGCCAGCCGCTACCAGGACTTTGCAACGCTGCTCTTGTGCGCGCTGTTCTACCAGGCCGGTATCTCGGTGGTGATTGCACTCGCTGCCGTGTACGCAGAGCAGGTGCTCGGGTTCAAGCAGACTGAAACCATGATGCTGGTGTTTCTGGTCAACATTGCTGCGGCAGTCGGTGCTTTTGCTTTCGGTCATTGGCAGGACCGCATCGGGCACCGCCGCGCTTTGGCCATCACGCTGTGGGGCTGGATCCTGATGACCGTGCTGGCGGTGCTGGCCACCAGCGCGCCGCTGTTCTGGGTGGCTGCCGTGCTTGCAGGCCTGTGCATGGGCAGCAGCCAATCGGCAGGGCGCGCGATGGCGGGCCTGTTTGCGCCGGCCGAGCGTCTGGCCGAATTCTTCGGCCTTTGGACTTTTGCGGTGCGGCTGGCGGCCATCATCGGCCCCATCACCTATGGCCTGGTCACACTCGCCACGGCGGGCAACCACCGCATCGCCATCTTCAGCACGGGGCTGTTTTTCGTGCTCGGCCTCATCGTGCTGCGTCGTGTGGACGTGGTACGCGGCACGGCGGCGGCAGGGCACTCGCAGAAAAAATAGTACGATCGTTCTATTCTGTCGGTTTCGTGGCCGCGCGTCCAAAGCCGACGCCTAGAATCCGCCGCTTTACGTTTACGTCAATTCGAGCCCAGGAGCGTCATTCATGAAGGTGCTGGTCCCCGTGAAACGGGTGGTGGACTACAACGTCAAGGTGCGCGTCAAGAGCGACGGCACGGGCGTGGACATCGCCAACGTCAAGATGAGCATGAACCCCTTCGACGAGATCGCTGTCGAAGAAGCGGTTCGGCTGAAGGAGAAGGGCGTGGTCACCGAGATCATCGCCGTGTCCTGCGGCGTCACGCAGTGCCAGGAAACGCTGCGCACGGCCATGGCTATCGGCGCCGACCGCGCCATCCTCGTTGAATGTGCGGACGAACTGCAGCCGCTGGCCGTGGCCAAGCTGCTCAAGGCACTGATCGACAAGGAGCAGCCCGGGCTCATCATCGTCGGCAAGCAGGCCATCGACGACGACTGCAACCAGACCGGGCAGATGCTGGCCGCGCTGGCGGGCTTGCCACAGGCGACATTCG
>JAYSYB010000151.1:0-6509 GCA_043716775.1 Rubrivivax sp. | reverse complement strand
TTTCTCGACATCACGCTCGACTTCCTGTTCTACGCCAGCATTCCGCTGGCATTCGCCATTTCGCAGCCTGCCGCCAACGCCCTGCCGGCCGCCGTGTTGCTGGCGGCCTTCATGGGCACGGCGTCCAGCTTCCTGGCATTCGCCGTGCTGGCCGAGCGGCGCGGTCTGCAGAGCGCGGATTACCCGCACAAGGGCCTGTTCTATTTGGGCGGGCTGACGGAAGCCAGCGAGACCTTGATCTGCTTCGTGCTGATGTGCTTGTGGCCGGCGCACTTTGCCAATCTGGCTTACGGTTTTGCCGCCCTGTGCGGCCTCACGGTCGTCGGCCGCCTGGCGGCGGGCTGGCAGGCCTTTCGGGTGTAAGGTCGCGCCCGCCAGGCGCGACAGTGCCTTGCCCAACAGCCCCTGAGGAGAGCAGTTTGAACAAGAACAAGTTGCTGCTGCTGGCTGCCCTTGCACTGGCGGTGGTGGCGTTTTTTGCGCTTGACCTCGCGCGCTTCTTCAGCCTTGACTACATCAAGGGCGCACAAGCCGAATTCGCCGCGCTCTACGCCAGGCAACCCGTGTCGGTGGTCGCCGCCTTCTTTGCCGTCTACGTGGCGGTGACCGCGCTGTCGCTGCCCGGCGCGGCCATCATGACCCTGCTGGCTGGCGCCATCTTCGGCCTGGTGGCGGGCACGGTCATCGTCTCATTCGCGTCGAGCATCGGTGCCACGCTGGCCATGCTCTTTGCGCGCTATGTGCTGCGTGACAGCGTGAAGGCGCGTTTCGGCGCGCGCCTGGCGGACATCGACAAGGGCGTGCAACGCGAAGGTGCCTTCTACCTCTTCACGTTGCGCCTGGTGCCGGTGTTCCCGTTCTTCGTCATCAACCTGCTGATGGGCCTGACGAAGATGAAGGCCGCCACCTTCTACGCCGTCAGCCAGGTCGGCATGTTTGCCGGCACGGTGGTGTACGTCTATGCCGGCACGCAACTGGCAGAGATCCGCTCGCTCAAGGGCATCATCAGCCCGGGGCTGGCGGGGGCGCTGGTGCTGCTGGGCGTCTTCCCGCTGGTGGCAAAGAAGATCATCGACGCGGTGAAGGCGCGGCGCGTGTACGCGAAGTGGGCCGACAAGAAGCCGGGTCGCTTTGACCGCAACATGGTGGTGATTGGCGCCGGTGCGGCGGGGCTGGTCACGTCCTACATCGCGGCGGCTGTCAAAGCCAAAGTCACGCTGGTGGAAAGCCACAAGATGGGCGGCGACTGCCTGAACTACGGCTGCGTGCCCAGCAAGGCGCTCATCAAGACCGCCACGCTGGCGCGGCAGATGCGGCACAGCAACGAATACGGCATCGCGGCTGCGTCGTACACCCTGGACTTTGCGCAGGTGATGGAACGCGTGGCGCGCGTGGTGCGTGAAGTCGAACCGCACGACTCGGTGGAGCGCTACACCGCGCTGGGCGTGGACGTGCAGATCGGCAGCGCCAGGATCATCGACCCCTGGCACGTGCAGATCACGGCTGAAGACGGCAAGGTGCAGGTGCTGTCCACCCGAGCCATCGTCATCGCCACCGGCGCGCGGCCTTTAGTGCCACCGCTGCCGGGCATCGACGACGTGGGCTACCTGACGAGCGACACGCTGTGGGGCCTGCGTCAAAAGCCAGAGCGCCTGGTGGTGCTGGGCGGCGGCCCCATCGGCTGTGAACTGGCGCAGAGTTTTGCGCGCCTGGGCTCGCAAGTCACGCAGGTGGAAATGGCGGCGCGCATCATGATCCGCGAAGACGAAGACGTGTCGGTCTTTGCCAAGCAGGCGCTGCAGGCCGACGGTGTCAAGGTGCTCACCGGCCACAAGGCCTTGCGATGCGAAAAGGTGGGCGATGAGAAGTTCATCGTCGTCGAATCGGCAGGCCAGGAACTGCGCATCGGCTTTGACGTGCTGCTGTGCGCGGTGGGCCGCGTGGCACGGCTTTCGGGCTTTGGCCTGGAAGAGCTGGGCATCTACAGCGACCCCAAGACGCAGCGCACGGTGCCCACCGATGAGCACCTGCAGACCGTCTTCCCCAACATCCTGGCCGCCGGTGACGTGGCCGGGCCCTACCAGTTCACCCACACCGCGTCACACCAGGCCTGGTACGCGGCCGTGAATGGACTCTTCGGCACATTCAAGAGATTCAAGGCCGACTATTCGGTGATCCCTTGGGCCACTTTCATCGACCCCGAGGTCGCGCGTGTGGGCTTGAACGAACAGGAAGCGCGCGAGAAGGGCGTGGCCTTTGAAGTCACCCGCTACGGCATCGACGACCTCGACCGCGCCATTGCCGACAGCGCTGCGCAAGGCTGGGTCAAGGTGCTGACGGTGCCGGGCAAAGACAAGATCCTGGGCGTGACGATCGTCGGCATCCATGCCGGTGACCTGCTGGCCGAGTACGTGCTGGCGATGAAACACGGCCTGGGCCTGAACAAGATCCTCGGCACCATCCACACCTACCCCACCTGGTCCGAGGCCAACAAGTACGCTGCCGGTGAATGGAAGCGCGCGCACCAGCCGCTGGCGCTGCTGCGCTGGGTTGAGAAATTTCATGCTTGGCAGCGCGGCTAGCCTGGCAGTGGCTGCGGCGGTGGGCACGGCGCTGGTGCTGTCGCCGGTGGTGCAGGGCGGCCGCATCGCGGCACCCTGGCACGTGGTGACGCTGCCGCAGCAGGCCAAACCGGTCACGCAGTACAGCGCCGAAGCGGTCGATGGCCGCGACGCCGTTCGCATCCAGGTGCAGGGCAGCTATGGCAACTTGGTGCATGAACTGCCGGCACTGGCAGCAACAAAACAGCTGCGCTGGGCCTGGCGGATGCAGCAGCCCAACCCCGCCGTGGACTTGCGGGTGAAGGCTGGCGACGACGCGGCAGCGAAGGTCTGCCTGAGCTTCGACCTGCCACTGGACCGGGTGCCGTTCATGGAACGCCAGGTGCTGAAGCTGGCACGCAGCCGCAGTGGTCAGGACCTGCCGGCTGCCACGCTGTGCTGGGTGTGGGGCGCTGGGGAGGCGAAAGGCACGCTGCTGCCCAACGCTTACAGCCACCGCGTGCGCTACATCGTGCTGCGCAACCGGGAAGACGCCCTGGCCGCCTGGTTTGAAGAGAGCCGCGACGTGGCGGCCGATTTCCGCCGCGCCTTTGGTGACGAAAGCGACGGCAGCGGCGCGAGAGCCGGTCTGCCGCCGTTGACCGCGTTGATCGTGGCGGGCGATGGCGACAACACGGGTGGCGCGTCGGTGGCGCATGTCAGCGCGCTGCGCCTGGAGCCTTGAGGCTCAAACATTGAGACAGACTGCAGTCCCATGAGCAAGAAACTTCTGCTGTTGGGCGGCGGCCACGCCCAGGTGCATGTGCTGCAGGCGCTGGCGCGCGAGCCGCTGGCGGGCACGCAAGTCGCATTGATCACGCCCTTTGCGCGCCAGCTGTATTCGGGCATGGTGCCGGGCCTGGTGGCCGGGCACTACCGCGCCGAGCAGTGCGCCATCGCGCTGCAACCGCTGGCGGACGCGGCACGGGTGCAGTGGACGCTGGGCTCGGCCGTGGCGCTGGACGCAGCAGCCCGGCGCGTCACGCTGGCTGACGGGCGCGTGGCCGACTACGACGTGCTGTCGCTGGACACTGGCGCCGTGATGGACCGCAGCCAACTGCCCGGCGCGCGCGAACACGGCCTTTTTGTGCGGCCCATAGAACACTTCGTGCGCTTGCTGGACGGCTTGCTGGACCTGGCGGCGCGGCGTGTGCTGGATGTGGTGGTGGTTGGCGGCGGCGCGGCAGGCGTCGAAATCGCACTGGCGCTGCAACACCGTTTGGCCGGGCGCGGTGAAGAGCGCGCCCGGGTGGCCCTGGTCACCGGTGGACCCGATCCACTTGCGGGTTATGCACCCGGTGTCATGCAGCGCGCGGCGCAGGCCTTGGCACGGCACAAGGTGACGGTCTTCCGCGACAGCTGCGCCGGGCTGGAGCGCGGTGCGGTGGTGCTGGGCAGCGGTGCGCGCCTGGCCTGCGACGTGCCGGTGCTGGCCACCGGCGCGCAGGCGCCCGCCTGGCTGGCAAGCAGCGGTCTGGCGCTGGATGAACGCGGCTTTGTGTCGACGGGGCCGACACTGCAGAGCACGTCGCACGCGGACGTGTTTGCCGCCGGCGATGTGGCCACCCGCGCCGACGTGCAGCATGCCAAGAGCGGCGTTTACGCGGTGCGCGCGGGGCCGGCGCTGGCGCTGAACCTGCGGCGATTCATTGGGGGCGGGCTGCTGGAAGCGCACCTGCCGCAACGCCGCACGTTGAACCTCATCTCTTGCGGTGAACGACGCGCCATCGTGTCGTATGGCAACCTGGCCGCGCAAGGGCGCTGGGCCTGGTGGTGGAAGGACCGCATCGACCGTGGGTTTGTGGCCCGCTACAGCAAAGCGCAAGCACCGGACGCCACCGAGCTCAATCGTTCGGCTTGAAAGCGATGATCAACGTGGCCGGCACGCGGCCGTCGGTGTCGGGCGGCAGGTCACGCGTCTTGTCGATGGCGCGCAGGACGGTTTCGTCCCAGTCCTTGTTGCCGCTGCTCTTGATGAGACGGCGAGAGATGATGGTGCCACCGGGCGCCGCGTTGACTTCCACCTCGGCGGCGGTGTTGCCCGTCACCGTGCCGGTAAAGACGATGTTCGGACGCACGCGGCCCTTCACCTTGCCGGCATAGGTGGCCGACGGTGCCGCCGTCTGCGCGGCGCTGCCGGTGGTTGCGGTTTGGCCCGGCGCGGCACCGGCCTGTCCCATCAGGCGGCGCACGTTGTCCTTGTGCTGTTGCGCCAGGCGTTCGTCGTTGGCCTTTTCCTGCGCCAGCTTGTCGGCTTGTTTCTGCGCTTCCAGCTTCTCTGCTTTTTCCCGTTTCTTGCGGTCTGCCTCGGCTTCTTGCTCCACGCGCTTGCGCTCGGCTTCGGCCTTGCGTTTGCGGTCTTGTTCGATGGCGATGTCGGGTGCGGGCGCAGGAGGTGTGGGCTCGGTCTTCAAGGCCGGGGCTGGCAACGGGGGTGGCGGAGGAGATGGCGCCACGTCTGCGGCCGGTGGCGGCGCGGCCATTTGCGGCACGGCGGCCCACAACTCGGCGCTGATGGTGTCGGGTTCGCGGTTGCGCCAATCAACGCCCAGCGCCAGCACTGCCACCAGCCCCGCATGCACCAGCAGCGCCAGCGCGGCGCCGGGAATGTTGCCACCAGGTGACTGTGGCAGCAGCGGGTTGAGCGGGAGCGCGGCGCTGCTCAAGGTGGTTTCAGCGGGTTCAACCCGGGTTCAACTCGAACCCTGCTTCACCGACAGGCCCACACGCCGCACACCCGCGCGCTGCAGCGTGTCCATCACGCGCACCACGCTTTCATAGCGCACGCTCTTGTCGGCGCTGATGACGACGGGCGTGTCGGCCCCACCTCCACCAACCGCAGCCTGTTTGTTCTTCACGCGGGTTGCCAATTGCGGCAGCAGCACGCTTTCAGGCTCGGCCGCATCCAGCTTCAGGCGCAGCTTCTCGTCGCTGCCGATGATGATCTCGATCACGCTTTGCGGCCGCTGCGAACTCTTGCCCACCGACGGCAGATCGACGACGCCGGTGGTGATGAGCGGCGCGGTCACCATGAAGATGATCAGCAGCACCAGCATCACGTCGATGAACGGCACCATGTTGATCTCGTTCATCGACCGCCGGCCCCGGTGGCCGCGCAGACCGCTGCTGGTGACGCCGGGCATCAGCGCGCCCCTGCTGCCGCCCCAACCCCAGCCGCAGAACCGGCGTAGGTGGTGGTCGCCCCGGACTGGCCGGCGTTGCGCTGCAGGATGTTGCTGAACTCTTCGATGAAGGTTTCCATCTGGATCGCGATGCGGTCGATGTCGCGCGCAAAGCGGTTGTAGGCCACCACCGCGGGTATGGCGGCGAAGAGGCCGATGGCGGTGGCTACCAGCGCTTCGGCAATGCCCGGCGCCACGGTGGCCAGCGTCACCTGCTGCATGTTGGACAGGCCGACAAAGGCATGCATGATTCCCCACACCGTGCCGAAGAGGCCCACGTAAGGACTGACCGAACCGACGCTGGCCAGGAAGCTCAGGTTGCTTTCGACGACGTCCAGTTCACGCTGGAAGCTGGCGCGCATGGCGCGGCGCGCGCCGTCGAGTTGCGCGCCAGAGTCCAGCCGCTTCTCGCGCAGCTTCAAAAACTCGCGCATGCCGCTGGCAAAGATGCGCTCCAGCGGTGCCGTCACGGCCTTCTGGCTCACCGCCTGGCTCATCTCGGTGAGGCTGCGGCCCGACCAGAACTCGCGCTCGAACTCGTCGTTGCGGGCGCGCACGCTGCGCAGGCCGAAGAGCTTGCCGAAGATCACCGTCCAGCTCGTCAGCGAGGTGATCATCAGCCCCGCCATGACGAGTTGCACGACCAGGCTGGCGTGCAGGATCAGTGAGGTGATGGAGAGGTCTTGGTTCATGTCGAGCCGGGTTGCGATGCGGGTGAGGTCAGGCG
>JAYSYB010000016.1:0-7891 GCA_043716775.1 Rubrivivax sp. | reverse complement strand
GGGTCATGTCCAGACCCACGGCATAACCCCATATGTGTGCAGCAGCATCCGCCGCCTTGATGCCGCTGCCGCCGGTGCCGATGGCAACCACGAGTTCGATCTCGTGGTGAAGGTTGGCGGTCAGCGGCGGGTAGTCGATGGCACCGGTCTCGCCGTCAGTAACCGCCACGATGGCATCCGCCGGCTTCATGAAGAAGAAAGGTGGCTCGCGGCCGGTGAAGCCCATTTCCTGGGCGTGTTCGGCGTAGTTGCGGCCGACGCAATAGACGCGGCGCACAGGAAAGCTACCGCCGCCGGCAACGGGGATGCTGACTGGCGCGGGCGGGGCGAAGACGTGGCTCATGGGTGGGCTCTTGCTCGGTTGGAGGTCATGGGCGGGTGTGCGGGGGGCGCGCTGGAGATCGCCCGGGAATGATGCCACGCAGGCCGCCGCTACACTGCCGCGCATGCTTCTTCCACGCCGTATCCAGCACTGCCGCGTCTGCGGCGCGCCTGCCGTGTATCGCGTGCCTCCCGACGACAACCGCGAACGCGCGGTTTGCAGCGCCTGCGGCGAAATCCACTACGAAAACCCGCTCAATGTCGTCGGCACGGTGCCGGTCTGGGGTGACCAGGTGTTGCTGTGCCGCCGCGCCATCGAACCGCGCCGCGGCCTCTGGACGCTGCCGGCCGGCTTCATGGAGCTGGGCGAGAGCACCGCCGACGGCGCGCTGCGTGAAACGGTGGAAGAGGCCGGCGCCAAAGTCGAGATGCAGGCGCTTTTCAGCGTGATCAGCGTCGTTCGCGTGGGCCAGGTTCACCTTTTTTACCGTGCACGGATGCTTGACACCTCGCTGGACCCGGGCCCCGAGAGTCTTGAAGCGCGCCTCTTTCGCGAAGACGAAGTGCCTTGGGACGAACTGGCCTTTCGCACCGTGCGGCAGACCCTGGAGTGGTTCTTTGAAGACCGCCGGCTGGGCAGCTTCAGCGCGCACACGGGCGACATCGCCTGAGCAGCAAAAAGCCCGCTGGAGGCGGGCTTTTTCAAGAGCGCGCTGGAAATGGTCAGGCGTGGGCCGCGCGCAGCTTGATCGAAAACTCCTGCAGCGCAGCGATACCGCTTTCTTCAGCCTTGCGGCACCAGGCTTGCAGGTCAGCCACCAGCTGTTCGGCTGACACGTTGGTGCGCGTCCACAGCGCGCGCAACTCTTCGCGCATGGCCACCAGCTTGGCCAGCATCGGGCTGTCGCCCAAGGCCGCCGCCAGGCTGGGTTTCACGCCGTGCGGGATGCGGTCGTCGTCGCGGTGCAGCCAGGCTTGCGCCAGGCGCATTTGGCGCAGACGGGCGCCATCTGCCGTGCCTTGGGCCTTCAAGCGCGCCACTTCGCTGCCGGCAGCGCGCTTGAGTTCAGCCGCGTAGCGCGCCATGACTTCATAGCGGTTGGTGATGATGGCGTCCAGCGTCTTGCCGTCGGCCACCGGGCGCACGCCGCCCAGTTCCAGCTTCGGCACGGTCTTCTTGACCTTGGCCAGTCCAATCATTTCCATGCCGCGGATGTACATCCAGCCGACGTCAAACTCATAGGGCTTGACCGAGAACTTGGCCGACGTGGGATAGGTGTGGTGGTTGTTGTGCAACTCTTCGCCGCCAATCAGGACGCCCCAGGGCGAGACGTTGGTCGACGCGTCGGGAGACTCGAAGTTGCGGTAGCCCCACCAGTGGCCCAAGCCATTGATGATGCCCGTGGCCCACCAGGGGATCCACACCATCTGCACCGCCCACACCGCCGCGCCGATGGCGCCAAACAGCACCAGGTTCAGAATCAACATCAGGCCCACGCCCTGCCAGGTGAAGCGGCTGTAGACGTTGCGCTCAACCCAGTCGTCGGGCGTGTTGTGGCCGTACTTCTGCAGCGTTTCAGGGTTGGTGGCCTCGACGCGGTACAGCTCCACGCCAGTCAGCAGCAGCGCCTTGATGCCGCGCGTCTGCGGGCTGTGCGGGTCTTCTTCGGTTTCGCATTTAGCGTGGTGCTTGCGGTGCACCGCCACAAATTCCTTCGTGATCATGCCGGTGGCTAGCCACAGCCAACCGCGGAAGAAATGCGAGGGCACGGCATGCAGATCCACAGCCCGATGCGCTTGCGAGCGGTGCAGGAAGATGGTGACGGCCGAAATAGTGATGTGGGTCGTCACCAGCGTGTACAGCAGAACCTGCCACCAGGACGCCGCAAGCAGGCCATGGGACAGCCATTCCACAAGAGCGTCATGCGCCAGCCATATTTGGTCCATCAGCTAAGGTCCTCGCAGCAAAAGAAGTTACAGCGCTAATTGTAGGGGCGCCGAGGCCATGTCGCATGTGGTTAATGCCTAGAGAAGCTGCCCCAGATCAATCCAGATGCTGAATTGCATGCGCGTTGACGATAGATGAGGGCACGAAGCGCGTTTTTCAACTCCTTTGCCAAACTGCCGCAAAAAACCCGTCGGTGTGATGGCGGTGCGGCCAAAGGCGCAGAAATGGACCTGCAACCAGTAAGGCCGGGTCGTCCACGCGCGCCACCTCCAGCGCGGCAAACACTGGAACCGGTTCAAAGTCTGCGGCATGGGCTTCACTGAACGCTTCGGCGACCTTTTCGTTTTCGACCGACAACAAGCTGCAAGTGGCATAGACCAGCCGTCCGCCGGGTTTCAGCAGCTTTGCTGCGCCGGCCAGGATAGCCGTCTGCTTGGCTTGCAGCTCTTCCAGCGCCTTCGGGCCCTGGCGCCACTTGAGGTCGGGATTGCGGCGCAGCGTACCCAGGCCCGAACAGGGCGCGTCCACCAGCACGCGGTCGATCTTGCCGGCAAGCCGCTGGACACGGTCATCGCGTTCGTGAGCGATCTGCGCCGGGTGCACGTTGGACAAGCCGCTGCGCGCCAGGCGCGGCTTCATCGACTCCAACCGGTGGCCGGACGTATCAAAGGCGTACAACCGACCGGTGTTGCGCATGGTCGCGCCCAGCGCCAGTGTCTTGCCGCCGGCGCCGGCGCAGAAGTCCACCACCATCTCGCCGCGCTTGGCGTCGGTCAGCAGTGCCAGCAACTGGCTGCCTTCGTCCTGCACTTCGACATGGCCGTTCAGGAACAAGGGCAGCTTGTTCAGCGCCGGCTTGCCTTCAATTCGCAAGCCCCAGGGCGAATGCGGTGTCAGCGTGCATTCGATGCCGGCTTCCAGCAGCGCGCGTTGCACGTCTTCGCGCTTGGCCTTCAGGGTGTTGACGCGCAGGTCCAGCGGCGCGGAGCGGGCCAGTTCATCCACCAGCGGCCAGAACTCGTCACCCAGCGTTTCGCGCAGCGGGTTAGCCAGCCAGTCTGGCAGGTTGTGGCGCAGCTTCTCGGGCAGCAGGCTGCGGTCGATCTTGGCCACTTCGGCAAGCCACATCAGTTCATGCGGGTTCAGCGCGCCACGCAGGAAGCCTTCGTTGCCCTGCCAGGCCAGGATCGCCAAGCGGCGCTCGACGGGCCCTTCAGCGCCCTTGGCGGCCTGCACCAGGTGCTGGTACAGCAAACGCTGGCGCAGCACGGTGTAGGTGGTTTCGGCCAGGGTGTGGCGCTCGCGCGCGCCCAGGTCACGGTGCTTGCGGAAGAACATGGACACCAGGCCGTCGGCGGCGGCGTCGAACTTGAGGACGGAGCGCAGCAGTTCGGTCGTGAGGTCTAGCAGGGCGTTGGGGTGCATTGAGGCGATTATCCTGCCCTACCCATGCAAACCCCTGACAAGAGCCTGCCCGCCCTGCCCCAGCCGCCCCTGGGCCACTATCGCCACTACAAGGGCGGCAACTACAGGCTGCTCGGCGTCGTGCGCCACAGCGAGACGCTGGAGCCGCTGGTGCTGTACCGGCCTCTTGACAGCGACGTCGGCGATTGGGTGCGGCCCTACGCCATGTTCTTCGACGAGGTGGTCATCGCCGGTGTCAGGCAGCCGCGCTTCACGCGCATCGCTGCCTAGATGAAAAACGCTAGATCAGCACCTGCGACGCACCCCCGGTCTGCAGAGCCAGCCCGTCCTGCAACCGCAGTTTGCCTTCCACGAACCAGCGCACGCTCTGCGGATAGATCACGTGTTCAGTGGCCAGCACGCGCGCGGCCAGCGTGTGTTCATCGTCGCCCGGCCGCACAGGCACCACACTCTGCATCACGATGGGCCCGTGGTCCAGTTCGGCCGTCACCAAATGCACGGTTGCTCCAACGGCCTTGCAGCCCGCAGCCAGCGCGCGGCGGTGGGTGTGCAGGCCCGTGAAGGACGGCAGCAAGGACGGGTGGATGTTGAGCAGCCGGCCCTGATAGCGCTGCACGAAAGCAGCGCCAAGGATGCGCATGAAGCCCGCTAGCACGACCAGATCGGGCGCATGCCTGTCGATGACATCTGCCAGTTCTGCATCGAAGGCATCGCGCGTGGGGTGCGCCTTGTGGTCCACCACGGCCGTCGCGATGCCGTGGGCTGCCGCAAAGGCCAGGCCACCGGCATCGGCCCGGTTGGCGATGACGGCCACCACCTGCGCCGGCCAGCGTTGCTCGGCGCAGCGCTGCACGATGGCTTCCATGTTGGAGCCGCGGCCCGAAATGAGGATGACGATGCGTTTGTCCATGGCTGCGCGAGTTTGGGCCGGCAGTGTAGGGGCACGGCATGCGCGCGCTTCGGGGGCCAATTGCGGCCTGAGACAATCGCCATTGTTCCCACACAGCCCATAACCCCATGCGATCGCGAGTCCTCTCCGGCATGCGCCCCACCGGTGCCATGCATCTGGGCCATTACCACGGTGCCTTGAAAAACTGGGTGCGCCTGCAGCACGAACACGAGTGCTTCTTCTTTGTCGCCGACTGGCATGCGCTGACCACGCACTACGAAGAGCGCGACGTGATGGAGCGTTACGTCTACGACATGGTGATCGACTGGCTCGCCGCCGGCCTGGACCCGGACCAGTGCACGATCTTCATCCAGAGCCGCCTGCCCGAACACGCCGAGCTCTTCACGCTCTTGGCCATGGGCACGCCGCTGGGTTGGCTGGAACGCGTGCCGACCTACAAAGACCAGATCGAAAAGCTCAAGGATCGCGATCTGGCCACCTACGGTTTCTTGGGCTACCCGCTGCTGCAGGCGGCCGATATCCTGATCTACAAGGCCAACTACGTGCCGGTGGGTGAAGACCAGTCTTCGCACGTCGAGCTCACGCGCGAAGTGGCGCGCCGCTTCAACAACCTCTACGGCCGCGCATCGAACGCCGAAGCGCAGATCGCGGCGGCCATCGCCAAGCTGAGCAAGGACGACGCGCGCTACGTCGAGAAGCAACGCAAGGCCTACGGCGAAACCGGCAGCGCAGAAGCGCTTGCCAAGGGCGAAGGCATCGTCAAGCGCGCAGCCACCACGGTCGCGGGCTGGACCGACGAAGACACCGAACTGCTGCTGGGCCACCTGAAAGGCGCGGGCAAGAGCATCCTGACCGAACCGAAAGCGCTGCACACCGAGGTGCTGCGCCTGCCAGGGCTGGACGGCGCGAAGATGAGCAAGAGCTACGGCAACGCGGTGCTGATGCGCGACGAGCCGGCAGATGTGACGAAGAAGATCCGCGGCATGCTGACCGACCCCGCCCGCGCCCGCCGCACCGACCCCGGTGACCCCGACAAGTGCCCCGTCTGGCAGTTTCACAAGCTCTACAGCGACGCCGCCACGCAGGACTGGGTGGTCAAGGGCTGCAAGAGTGCGGGCATCGGCTGCCTGGAATGCAAGCAACCCGTCATCAATGCCGTCATCCAGGAGCAACAGCCCTGGCGTGAACGGGCAGAGAGCTACCTCAGCAACCCGAAGCAGGTGCACTGGATCGTCGAGATGGGCACCGAGCGCGCGCGCACGGTGGCGCGCCAGACGATGAAGGATGTGCGCTCGGCCATCGGACTGAACTACTGAATGACTGAACCACAAACTCACCATGCCACTGCAAACCATCGAACTGCACCCCGGCGCTGAGCCCCGCGCCACCATCATCGTCCTGCACGGCCTGGGCGCCGACGGCACCGACTTTTTGTCGATGGCCGATGAACTCAAGCTCGGCCCGGTCGGCCCCGTCCGCTACCTCTTTCCGCGCGCGCCGGTGCGCCCGGTCACGCTCAACGGCGGCCACCCGATGCGCGCCTGGTATGACATCCTGGGCACCGACCTCGTGCGGCGTGAAGACGAAGCGGGCCTGCGCGAATCCATCGCCGACGTGCAGCAGCTGATCGACCGCGAAGTGGCGCGCGGCATGCCTGCCAACCGCATCGTGCTGGCCGGCTTTTCGCAAGGCTGCGCGATCACGCTCGGCGCCGGCCTGCGCCACCGCGAAAGGCTGGCCGGTCTGGTCGGCCTGTCGGGCTACCTGCCGCTGGCCGCTACCACCGCCAAGGAGCGTCACGATGCCAACGCTCTAACGCCGATGTTTCTGGGCCATGGCCGCAACGATGGCATGGTGCCTCTGGCGCGCGGCCAAGCGGCGCGCGACCTGTTGCAGGGCCTGGGCCAACCCATCGAATGGCACGACTACCCGATGGAACACTCCGTTTGCATTGAAGAAGTGCAGGCGCTGCAGAAGTGGCTGCTGAAGGTGCTGCAGCCGGCCTGAATTGGCCCGGGGCTGCGGGCCGCGAGGCCTTGCGCTATGGTTGCGGCCTGCTGATTAAAAAAGGATGTCTGCCATGCCCAAAGTCGCGAGCCTGACCCTGGCTGCCGTGCTGTCCTTCGCCCCGCTTGCACAGGCGCAAGTGCCCATGGCCAAGGGCCAGGCGCCCGGCTGGTACCGCATGATGCTGGGCAGCTTCCAGATCACCGCGCTGTCCGACGGCACCGTGACGCTGCCAGTGGACAAGCTGCTGACGCAGGTGCCGGCGAAGAAGGTCGAGAGCTTGCTGGCCCACGCCTACCTGAAGGCGCCGGTTGAGACCTCGGTCAACGCCTATCTCATCCACACCGGTGCGAAGCTCGTGCTCATCGACGCCGGTGCCGCCGGCCTTTTCGGGCCCACGCTGGGCAAGCTGCTCGGCAACCTGAAAGCCGCGGGCTACCAGCCCGAGCAGGTCGATGAGATTTACATCACTCACATGCACCCCGACCACGTCGGCGGCCTGGCGGCCGACGGCAAGATGGTGTTTCCCAACGCTGTCGTGCGCGCAGACATGCGCGAGGGCGGTTTCTGGCTGAGCAGCGAGAACATGGACAAGGCACCGGCCGATGCCAAGGGCTTCTTCCAGGGCGCAATGGCCTCTCTCAACCCCTACGTGGCGGCCGGCAAGTTGAAACCCTTCGATGGCGAGACGGAACTGGTGCCCGGCATCCGCGCTATTCCCGCGCGTGGCCATACGCCAGGGCACACGATCTACGCCGTTGAAAGCCAGGGCAACAAGCTCGTGGTCTGGGGCGACCTGATGCACGTCGCTGCGGTGCAGTTTGCGATGCCCTCGGTGACGATCCAGTTCGACAACGATTCCAAAGCCGCCGCGCCGCAGCGTCAGAAGAACTACGCCGACGCCGCAAGGAAGGGCTACTTCGTGGCCGTTGCGCACGTCTCGTTTCCTGGCATCGGCAAGTTGCGCACCGATGGCAAGGGCTACGAGTGGCTGCCCACCAACTACGTGTCAGCGCCCTGATGCTTTGACTGACGCACCGATGCACTAACGGGCCCAGGCCCGGCTGAAAACTCAGCGCGGCGATGAGGCTGCTGGCGGCGCGCTGATCACCGCCGCCATGCCACCGACGCAGCCGGTTGTCTGCCCAGCCGTGCAGCGTGCCGCATCGGCCGCAGGCCCATAGCGCTTGGACCCCACCGGCGGCAGCATCACGTAGACCAGCACGGTGGTGGAAGTGGCCAGCGCCAGCACCACCACCAGCAGACGGCGGCGCCAGGGG
>JAYSYB010000150.1:0-19716 GCA_043716775.1 Rubrivivax sp. | reverse complement strand
ATGCACCGACAGGTCGGGCACGCCCATCTCCGCCAGGCTCAACAGGAAGTGCAGCGTGTGGGTGCGCGAATCACCCAATTCCACCGCGCCCCAGCGGTTCCATGCAGCCAGCGCGGCGGCGGGGTCGGCCAGTGCCAGGTACTTGGCGAAGATGTCCTGCCAGATGTCTGGCGGGTCCACCTTCTTGCCGCGTGCGGCCCAAGTTTCCTGCTCGCCCTTGAGCGCGTCGAGGTTGCGCTTCACGTACGCCGGGTCGCGCGCGAAATACGTGGACACGGTGGTCATCGGCAGCAGGTTGATGCCGGTGATCTGCCGCGGGTCGTCGATCCACCAGGTGTTGTGCGAGTACTTGGCGCCAAACACCATGCTTACGTCCGGGTTCTTGTATTCGGGCGCAAAGACCTGTTTGTAGATGTCGAACCAGTAGTGCTGCACCGATTCGGTTTCGGTCGCCAGCAGCCAGATGCCCAGGTCACGCAAGGCCGCGTCGCCATTGACTTCACCCCACAGGATGAGGCCGGTCCAGGCGTTGAGCGCTTCGGACGACGATTCCTGGTTGTTGCCCTCGGCACCCAGGCCGATGCCCGAAGCCCAGGAGTGCCCCTCATAAGCGTCGAAGTTGCGCAGGAACGGGAAGTCGGCACGGCCGCGCTCGGCCGTGGCGATGTCCTTGACCAGCAGGTCCACCATGCCGCCCCACTTGTCCTTCGCAGCCCAGGCCGGGTCGCGCAGCGCGATCTCGGCCACCGCGCGAATCCAGTAGCCATAGTGGAAGTGGTGGTCGTTCATCTGCACCACGCTGAAGTACTCTTCCGGGTACGAGGCCACGGTGCCTAACTTCTGATTCCAGTGGAAGTAGGTCTTGCGGTCTTCACCCGAAAACCAGGTCTCGATGCGCGTCTTCAACAGCTTGAGCAACTGGTCGCGCGCTTCCGTGTCGCCCTGCTGCTCAAACACATCCAGCATCTTCACGATGCGCAGCAGGCCCTTGCCCTGCCAGTACGGGCCCTGGCCGATTTCCAGCATCATGCGGCGCGCATTGCGCAGCTCAGACTTCATCACATCGCGCAATTCACCCAGGCGCGGCGACTCGGTGATGGCCGGCCAGTACGGCACAAAGCCGGTGTAGCGCGTGGTGGTCTTGAACTGCGCGGCGGCCAGCAGGCGCAGCTTGCCGCGCACGGTGTCGTACGCCGGGCCCAGCTTGCCCTGCACGCTGTCGTTGCCATACCAGTGGTGCGGGTACAGGCCCAGCAGCGGACCCGGGTCTTCGCCTTCCAGCGCGCGGGTGGTGGCGGTGAAGGTGGTTTCCACGGCACCGTTGCCGGCATCGACCTTCCAGGCCACGCGGGTGTCGGTGATGGCGCTGTAGGCGTGGCGTGTCAACAGAGCCAGCGTGGCGGGGCTTTCGTCAGGCAGTGCAGCGGCGGAGAAGTAGCCTTTGCCGGCGGGCAATCTGCCAATCCATTCAGTGGCTGAGATTTGTTCCCAGCGCACGCCCGTGGGCCCGAAGAGCGCATAGGCGGTGCCCGCCACACGCAGCACCAGCGCGCGCGGGTCGGCCGCCGTGATGCGCTCACCGGCAGCGGGCAGCCGCAGCTTGACATCGCCCCGGCTGAGCTGGAACCAGGCGTAGGGGCTGCCGTGCGCGATGGTTGCTTGCCAGACATCGGTTCCGCGAGACATCGCAATGTCGATGGCCCAGTCGCTGGCCCGCGCCAGCTGCGCCGGGCCGGGCTCGAACGCCGCGGGCGTCAGCACAATGGCGTCCTTGTGCGCGTAGTGGATCTCGACGTCGCGCCGCTCTGTCGCCACCACCTGCTTGCGCGGCAACGCCATCTCGAAGCCCGCTGGCGTGGCGCGAAAGCTCAGCGGCTGCGCGTAGATGTTCTCGGGCTTGTCGCTGAAGATCAGTGACGAGTACCACTGGTTCGTGGGTGCGGCCAGCTTGCGTGCGGCTTCGGTGCGGTGCGGTGCGTCGGGCACTGCGGCGTCGCTGCCCTTGGGTTGCAGCACGACGGCGCCAGCGCCGATCTTGAGGGCCTGCGGCTGCGCTTGCGCGCCAAGCGCAATGCCTGCGACCAGCGCCAGAGTGATGCGTTGCACGGTGTTCATGAACAGCCTTTGGCGCCAGCCTGCGGCGCATCGCCCATTGTTGTTGAAAGCGCTTTCAGACAGCGCTGGCGTTTTCCCCAAGATCAACGCGTCCGGCAACGTGCCGTTGCAGCAGCGAATCGTCCACGCCTCCACCGGCGCCTCCAAACAACGCCGCCAGTCAACGCCGCCAAACAACGCCGAGGGAAAACACGGAGCCCGATGCGTTGACGGCAATGGCCACTGGCGACTATTCTCTGAAAGCGCTTTCACGAGACCTGCCATGCCCCATCCTGAATTTCATCTCTCCCCCCGCCGTCGGGCCCTGCCGGGCAGCGTGATGCTGGCCTGCCTGGCCGCCGCATGGCCGGCAGCGGCCATCGACTTCGGCCCCTTTTCCTTGAACGGCTTTGCCAAGGCAGAAGTGCAGCGCGGCACCAACATCTGCAAAGATTGCCAGCGCGATGCGGGTGAAAACCGCCAGCGCCTGTGGGCCGACGACATCGTCTATGGCAAGCGCTTCGGCACCGAGACCACCCACGTCACGCTGGTGCAGCCCTACATCGGCGTCAAGCAGGACGTGGGCGCGGGCTTCAAGGTCTTTGGCCTATTGAGCCAGCGCTGGCGCGACGGCAAAGTGGACCTGCCGGGCTGGCTGTACGAGCGCAACGTGGGCATCAGCCACGAAGACTACGGCCGCCTCACGGTGGGCAGCATGACCACCCGCGGCTGGAGCGTGGCCGACTACCCCTACGGCACCAACGTCGGTGTCTCCGAAGCCTGGGGCAGCAGCGGCGCCGCTTACGGTTTGCTGGCGAATGCGGTGCGCTACCAGAGCCGCAAGCTCGACGTGCTGGAAGCCGACCTGGTGCTGGAAGTCACCTACGACAAAGGCAAGAGCGGCTGGAACAAGAACAAGCCGATGTTCTGGGAAATCTACGGCCAGTTCGTCAAGGGTGACCTGGTGCTGGACGCGATGGCGCAGGTCACGCGCAACGGCGAACCGGTGGGCTGGGGCCACGCGCCCTTTGGCGGCCTGACGCCCTTCCCGGCCGACGACAGCAAGCTCGGCAGTTCAGGCCAGAGCATGGCGATGGTGATGGCGCGCTACCAGATCGACGCCAAGATCGAAGTCTCTGGCGGCATCCGCTTCAACCGCTGGAGCGGCGCCTACGCCGTGCAAACCACCGCCGGCCCGCTGGGGCAGTGGAACAACATGTTCAACGTCGATTGGGGCGCCACGCGCAATGGCGTGCCCAACCCGGGCTACGCCGCTCGCTCGATGGACCTGATGCTGGGCCTGCGCTACCGCATGGGCGCCTGGACCGGCTCCACCGGCATGGTGCACCTGGGCAAAGCCAGCACCGACAACCCGAGCGAGCGCGGCCAGAGCAACACGCTCACCGTCAACACGCTGGGTCTGAACTACGACTTTGGCAACGGCCTGCAGGCTTACGGCCTTGCAGGTTTGGTGCACTACGGCCGCAAGGGCCTGGCGCCGCTGTCGATGCCCGCCCACAACGCGTTTACCAACGTCGATTCGCGCGTGGCAACACGCGGCAACTGGTTCGGCGCTGGCGCCGTGTACACGTTCTGAAGGCGGCGCAACCATGAAGATCCTTTCCATCCGCAGCCTGGTGCTGCCCCTCATTTTCTCGACAATGGGCACGGTCCTCGTCGCCTGCGGCGGCGACAGCGGCGGCTACACCCCATCACCCGTTTCCGTGACCGACCGCCGGCCCCTGTCCACCGCCTTCACCACGCGGTCGGCCATCAGCTACTCGCCCTACCGCACGTCCACGAATGAATCGGATCTGAACCGCGAAGTCATCACTGCGGCCAACGTGCGCCAAGACCTGCAACTGATCCGCGCCGCTGGCATCGGCACCATCCGCCTCTTCAGCAGCCGCGCTTTTGCGCAGACGGTGCTGACCGTGATCCGCGACGACAACCTCGACATCAAGGTCATGCTCGGCGCCTACGTCAACCCGGTGGGTACTGGGGCCAATGCCGCCGCCAACGAAGCCGACAACCAGGCCGAACTCGACAAGGCCATCCAGCTCGCCAACCAGTTCCGCAGCAGCGTGGAAGCGGTGAGCGTGGGCAACGAGACGATGGTGGTCTGGTCCACGCACAGAATCGCACCCGAGACCATTGCCGCCTACCTGCGCAAGGTGCGCAGCGCCATCACGCAACCCGTGACCACCGACGACAACTGGCTCTTCTGGGCCACAGTGCCCAAGGTCATTGCCGACGTGGTGGACTTTGCAGCCGTGCACACCTACCCCGTGCTGGACACTTTCTACGACCCGCTGCTGTGGGACTGGCGCTTCAAGACCACCGCCGCCAACCAGCGCGCGGCGGCCATGACGGCCGGTGCCATCACGGAAGCCAAGCGCCAGTTCGGCGAAGCGCGCGCCGCCTTCGACCGGCTCAATCTGCCGGACTTTCCGATGGTCATCGGTGAAACCGGCTGGACCGCGCGCGACGCCGGCGGCGGCCCGGTGCTGAGCTTCCGCGCCCACCCGGTCAACCAGAAGATGTACTTCGACGCCCTGCAGACCTGGGCCACCGAAGGCCGCCGCACGGCCCACGGCCCGAAGGCGATCTTCTTCTTCCAGGCCTTTGACGAAGCCTGGAAACAAGGCGACGACGGCTGGGGCCTGTTCAACAAGGACCGCCAGGCCCGCTACACCGTGCAGGGCCTGGGCACCTGCGGCCAGACCTGGGTCTGCGAGGCTGGCACCTATTCGTCAGCCGACGCGCTGAGCTGGGTCGCGCCCACCGTCGCAGCCGCCGTCACTGCCCCGCGCTACACGCTGTACGCCGACGCCGTGGTGGCCGGTGAGGCCCGCGCCACCGGCCTGCGCTGGAACCCCTTCGCGCTGACCGGCTACCGCGACGACACCAGCACCGCAGCACCCGGTGACGGCAACACAAGCTTCGAGATCACGCCCAACCCGGTCAACTTCGGCTGGGGGCTGTTCTTGCACTCGGGCACCGACGTGACCGAAAACCTGTCGGCCTTCGCCGCCACAGGCCGGCTGAATTTCAGCATCAAGAGCGACAGCTATCCCGGCAAGATCGAAGTCGGCATCAGCACCGACACCGAAGACCGCGACATCCAGGAAGCCTTTCTCCAGATCGGCCCCGGCGACTACGGTTACTGCAACATCAACAACTGGTGCCAGGTGTCGATTCCGCTGTCGGCCTTCGTCGCGGCCAACCCGAAGCTGGACCTGCGCATGGTGTCCTTCCGCTTCACCATTGCAGACCGCTTCAGCTTCACCGGCAAGCCGCTGAACACGACGGGCCTGCCCAAGATCAGCGTCGACGCCATCCACTGGAGCCGATGAACCCGGGCCCGCCACTGCGCGGCTGGTTGACGGCGCGCGACGGCGGTGCACGGCTGGCACCGCAAGCTGCGTTGACGGCGCTGACCCACCAGCAGCCCGGCCCCGGCCTGCCGCGCTTGTGGGTGGATGAGACGCGCGCATTCCAGACGATTGAAGGCTTCGGTGGCGCCTTCACCGAAGCCGCAGCCACCACTTGGCTGCGGCTGTCGCCCGCGCAGCAAGAGGCCTTCCTGCGCGACTGCTTCTGCCCCGCGCAGGGTCACGGCTACACGCTGTGCCGCGTGCACATGAACAGCTGCGATTTCAGCCTGGGCAACTACGCGCATGCCAACACGCCGGGCGACATCGCGTTGCAGCACTTCAGCATCGAACGCGACCGCCAGGCGCTGCTGCCGATGATCCGCGCCGCGCAGCGCATGGCCGGGCGGCCCCATGAGCAAATGTCACTGGGTTACTTTGCTCATCCCCCTCGGGGGGCGGCGGCAACGCCGCCTGGGGGTGCTCTCAAGCTGCTGGTCTCACCCTGGAGCCCGCCGGCCTGGATGAAGACGAATGGCCGCATGAACGACGGCGGTGGCCTCAAGCCCGAATACCGCCAAGCCTGGGCCGACTGCTTCGTGCGCTTCATCCAGGCCTATGCCGCAGAAGGCGTGCCGGTGTGGGGCGTGTCGGTGCAGAACGAACCCGAAGCGCTGCAACGCTGGGACTCGTGCCTCTACTCGGCCGAAGAAGAGCGCGACTTCGTGCGCGACTTTCTGGGGCCCACGCTGGCCACTGCGGGCTTGGGCGCTGTGCGCATCGTGGTCTGGGACCATAACCGCGATGTGATGGTGGAGCGGGCGAGCGTGATCTACGCCGACGCGGAAGCCGCACGCTACGTCTGGGGCACGGGCTTCCACTGGTACGGCGAAGACCACTTCGACCACGTGCAACTGGTGCACGACGCCTGGCCCGACAAGAAGCTGCTTTTCACCGAAGGCTGCCAGGAAGGCGGGCCGCACACCGGATCGTGGGCGCTGGGCGAGCGCTACGCGCGGTCGATCATCAACGACCTCAACCGCTGGACCGTGGGCTGGATCGACTGGAACCTGCTGCTGGACGACCAGGGCGGCCCCAACCACGTCGGCAACTTCTGCAGTGCGCCGGTGCTGGCCGACGTGGCTCAGGACGTCTTGCTGCACCAGAGTTCCTTCTATTACCTGGGCCACTTCGCCCGCTTCATCCAGCCGGGCGCGCGGCGCGTGCTGTGCGCGGCCACCTTGCAAGCCCTGGAGTGCACGGCCTGCCTCAACCCCGACGGCAGCCTGGCCGTGGTGGCCATGAACCGCAGCGATCAGTTACTGCCTTTTGCGCTGCACCTGCGCGGCGCGGCCTTTGGTGCCGAATTGCCGCCGCGCGCCATCAGCACCTGGCTTGCTGCCGCCTGAAAGGCCAGGGCCCGAGGCCATTGCCTCGCCGCTGAATCCAAGCCCAGGGTTCTGACGTATCGTCCATGCGAACGCGCTGCGTTGCAGATGTCCGCTGCCCCTTTCGCCTTGCTCCCCCGTGCCCCTTCGCCCGTCCTTGCCGTCAACGATGCCCCGTGCCCTGCGTGAGCTGACGGCGCTGGTGCTGTGCTGCCTGCTGCTGCAGGCGCTGATGCTGCCGGCGCAGCGCACGGCGCAGCGCTTGCATGTGCACCTGGCGCCGCTGTTGGCGCTGGAGTGGTCGCCGCCGGCGCCGGCGCCGACGCTGTTCACCGAACATGGGCAGCGAGCGCCACGGGCTGACCACCGCCACGGTCACACCGACGCGGCCGCGCATGCGCACCAAGGGGAAGAAGGCCATGACGTGGTGTTCCTGAACAGCCACGATGCCGACACGTCGACAAGCGCCGCCGCGGTGATCAAGCGGCATCTGTTCGACCAGGATTCCGCCTCGACCGGGCCTGCTCTGGTGCCTGCGGCCACGCGAACGCAGGGGGTGTCTGGCGATCCGCCGCTGCGCCGCCACTCGCACGTCGAAACCCCGCTGGAGCGCCCGCCCCGCGCTCTCGGCTGACCGTGCGGCGGCCGTTCGGCCGCCACCGCAGCACCGCATCACCGCACTGGGCAACTCGCCAGGATGAGGTGACGCGTGCTCACTTTCAGTCGATCCGGGCCTGCCTGCTGGCAAACCCGGCAAGGAGTACCCCCAATGCAATCCATGCGCACACCGCACTGGAAACACCTGCTGCCGCTGCTGGCAGCCTGCGCCACCACCGCCCACGCCGGCGGTGAACAAGAACTGCAGAAGATCATCATCACTGGCTCGGCCCCGTCGCAGGTTGGCATTGCCGATTCGGCCAACGTCGGCACCGTGACGCAAAAACAGCTGGAAGCGCGCACCGCCTACCGCCCCGCTGAACTGCTGGAAGCCACGCCCGGCCTCGTCGTCAGCCAGCACAGCGGCGAAGGCAAGGCCAACCAGTTCTACCTGCGTGGCTTCAACCTGGACCACGGCACCGACCTGCGCACCACCGTAGACGGCATGCTCGTCAACCAGCGCAGCCACAGCCACGGCCAGGGCTGGACCGACCTCAACTTCCTGATCCCGGAACTGGCCACCAGCCTGCGCTACAAGAAGGGGCCGTACTACGCCAGCGAAGGTGACTTTGCGTCGGCCGGCGCGGTGGAAATCGTCTATGCCGATGCGCTGGACAGCGGCATCGCCAACCTGGGCTTCGGCCACAACGGCTATCGCCGCGTGCTGATCGCAGACTCGCCCAAGCTCGGCGCACCTTCAGCCGGCAACTTTCTGTATGCCCTGGAAGCGATGCGCAACGACGGCCCTTTCACGCGGCCCGACGACTACCGCAAGCTCAACGGCGTGCTGCGCTATGCACAAGGCGACAAGGCCAATGGCTGGAACATCGCCGGCATGGCCTACAGCGCGCGCTGGAACGCCACCGACCAGATCCCGCTGCGCGCGGTGCAAAGCGGCCAGCTCGGCCGCTTCGACCTCGTCGATAGCAGCGACGGCGGCAACGCCAAGCGCTTCAGCCTGTCGGGCGCGTGGCGGCAGAGCACGGCCACGTCCAGCACCCAGGTGACAGTCAATGTGCAGCGCTGGAAGCTGGACCTGTTTTCCAACTTCACCTATTTTCTGGACAACCCGCAGGACGGCGACCAGTTCAGCCAGCCCGACCGGCGCACATCGGCCGCGCTGAACGCCCAGCATGCGTGGAGCGTCAAGCTGTTTGGGCGCGACAGTGAAAACCAGGCCGGTGTGCAGTTGCAAAGCGACCGCATCCACAACGCGCTAAACAGCACCCGCGCGCGGCATCTGCTGTCCACCACGCGGGAAGATCGCATCCAGGAAAACAGCGTTGGCCTGTGGTTTGACAACGCCACACGCTGGAGCCCGGCCTTCCGCACCGTGGCCGGGCTGCGTGCCGACAGCTACCACTTCAACGTCCAGAGTGACATGGCCGCCAACAGCGGCAAGCGCAGCGCGAGTCTGCTGACGCCGAAGCTCAACCTGATCTTCGGGCCTTGGGCGAAGACCGAGCTGTACATCAACCTGGGCAGCGGCTTCCACAGCAACGACGCGCGTGGCACCGTCACACGCATCGACCCCAAGAGCGGCGCCGCGACTGAGCCCGTCACACCGCTGGCGCGGTCCAAGGGCTTCGAGATCGGCGCGCGCTTGTCGCCATTCCCCGGGCTGCAGACCTCGCTGTCGGTGTACCGCCTGGACATCGCGTCGGAACTGATCTTCGTCGGCGACGCCGGCACCACCGAAGCCGGCCGCGCCAGCCGCCGCACGGGCTTCGAGCTGGCCAACTACTACAAGCTGCAGGACTGGCTGACGGTGGACGCCGACATCGCCTTCGCGCAGGCGCGCGTCCGCGACGACGCACCCGTTGGCCGGCGCATCCCCGGCGCCGTCGAGGGCGTGGCTTCACTGGCCGTGGCGGTGGACAACCTGGGGCCCTGGTTCGGCGCGGTGCAGGTCCGCTACTTCGGGCCGCGCCCGTTGATTGAAGACAACAGCGTGCGGTCCAAGGCTTCATCGACGATCAATGCGCGGGCGGGCTACAAGATCACGCCGACGTTGAAGGTGGAGCTCGAGGTCTTCAACCTCAGCAACCGCAAGGTGTCGGCGATCGACTACTACTACACCTCGCGGCTACCGGGGGAGACTGCGGCCGGGGTGAACGACTTCCACTTCCACCCGATCGAGTCGCGCACCGTGAGGCTGACGCTGAACGCCAGCTTCTGAGGCGGCTGCGCTTGCTTGCTCGGTGCTTGCCGGCTACTGCGCCGTCCAGCCCCCATCCACCGCCCAGGCCACGCCGCGCACGTTGTCGGCGGCCGCCGAGCACAGGAACACGGCCAGCCCGCCCAGCTGTTCAGGCGTGGTGAACTGCAGCGAAGGCTGCTTTTCAGCCAGCAGGTCGGTCTTCGCCTTTTCAACCGTGATGCCTTCTTTCTGCGCGCGGTCGTCGATCTGTTTCTGCACCAGCGGCGTCAGCACCCAGCCCGGACAGATGGCGTTGGCGGTGACGCCAGTGGTGGCCAGTTCCAGCGCAGTGGACTTGGTGAAGCCCACCAGACCGTGCTTGGCCGCCACGTAGGCGCTCTTGGCCGCACTGGCCACCAGGCCGTGGGCGCTGGCGATGTTGAGGATGCGGCCCCAGTTGCGCGCGCGCATGGCGGGAATGGCCAGCCGGCTGGTGTGGAAGGCGCTGCTCAAGTTGATGGCGATGATGGCGTCCCACTGGGTCACGGGCAGGTCTTCGACGCGGGCCACGTACTGGATGCCGGCGTTGTTGACCAGAATGTCAACAGCGCCGAACTTATCGCCCGCAAAGGCCATCATGGCAGCGATCTCGCCCGGCTTGCTCATGTCAGCGCCGTGGTATTCCACCCTCACGCCCAAGGCTGAAATGGCGGCCACGGCGGCGGCGTAGTCGCCAAAGCCGTTGAGCACGATGTCAGCGCCTTGCGCGGCCAGCGCCTGGGCCAGCCCCAGACCGATGCCGCTGGTGGAGCCGGTGACGAGTGCGGTCTTGCCTTTGAGGGTCATACGGTGTGCTCCGGGTTGCAGTGGAAAAAGTCAATGCTTGAATGAAGCAGATTGTTCCACTACAGCGCTGAAACATGACGTTACGCAGCGACACCGCGCTGAAAGGACAGCCGCAGCGCCCCGCGAGCCGATGGCGACGTCATCCACCCGCGGTCGGAACAACAAGGCATCAAGGTCCGTTTGCTGGGCCTGTTCGTGGTCTTGGCGCTCGGCATCGCGGCTGTGATGCGCAACCTCGCTGAAACGGGCGACTTCATCACGAGCCGGCTTGCGCCTGCGGCTGCTGCTGCGGCATAACTTGATTGAAGACGCGCGCCGCCATGCGGCCGACGCAGCGCAGCCAGGCGCAAGGTGGTCATGGTGTGGCCGATCTGCCCGACAACCACCTTTCATGCCCGACCGTCGATGTCGATTTATTTGTCACCCCGCGCCGGGCGCTGCTGGCGGCTACGGCCAAGCCGATGAATCGACGCAGGAAATTGTTTTTGGCACGGTTCGTGAAATAGGTCTCTATCCCGCCGCCCGGCGGCAGCCTCCGGCCTCCAAGGCGGGCTGCCGTCAGCCGGCGCCAAGGTTTGTCCACGACCCAACGTTGCGAGGCCCTATGAAAAAGTCTTCCCCGGTCATCCTGTCAGCGGTGTCAGCTTTCGTCGCCCTTGCAGCAGCCCCAACATTCGCCGCCCCGGTGGTCTATACCGGTGCGGGCGGCGCTCCGGCAGCGATCACCGCCGTGCGTGATCGGTTCACGTTTGACGTGGGCGGCGGCGCGGTCGCGGGGGCCAACGGCTTGTTCGGCGGACTGCGGCGAGAAATCAACTGGGACGGTGTCCCCGAAACCTTTGCCGCGCCGAACAACCTTCCGGCGAACTTCTTCAACGTCACTTCACCGCGCGGCGTCGTGTTCTCAACGCCGGGGACTGGTGTCGCGGTCAGCGCCAACGGTGGCTTCGCGCCGGTCGAGTTTGCCAACATCAACCCGACCTACTCGCAGAGCTTCCAGACCTTCAGTGCGCAGCGGCTGTTCGCGGCAATTGGCAGCAACGTGGTCGACGTCAATTTCTTCGTCGCCGGCACCACCACCGCTGGCGCCACCTCGGCATTTGCATCGATCTTCACCGACGTCGACATCCTGGGCGCGACGACCATTGAATACTTCGACGGCGCCGCCTCACTGGGGCGCTTCGTGGTGCCGGTCGCCAACAACGGCCTGTCGTTCCTGGGCGTCCGTTTCAACGGTGGCGAGCAAATCACGCGCGTTCGAATCACCAGCGGCAATGCCGCACTCGGGCCCACCGACGGCGGCGGTATCGACGTCGTCGCCATGGATGACTTCATCTTTGCCGAAGCGCAACGCACAGTCCCCGAGCCGTCAAGCTTGTTGCTGCTGGGCGCCGCAGCACTGGCGCTGCGCATGACGCGTCGGCGCGCCGGCGCGTTATCCGGCTCGTAGGGTCACGGCGAACCGAAGGCCTCGATTTCCGTGATGCGGCTGTAGCCCCCAAGCGCCCGTGTCACGACGACGCGGATGCTGGTGGTGGTCAGCGCTGCAAAGGTGAACTTGCGCCACACGCGGTTATTGCCGGTGACGCTGCCACCTGGCACGGTGACCCACGCGGCGCCGTTGTACGCCTGCACCTCGAAATCGGTGATGCCGTACAGACCGAAGGTCATCGCCTCGGTCGGTTCCTGCGGGCTGGTGTAGCCGTCTTGCACCGTGTAAACGTCGATCTCTGTGATGGTCTTGCCGCCACTGAAGTTGACCTGCAGGCTGTCTGGCCAGCTGTCGCCAGTGGCGTCGTTCCAACCGCCGCCCGCGCCCCAGCTGACGCCACGGCGGTCACCATCGATCACCGCCGCCGTCGGGAAATTGGCTCCGTACACGCTCGATGCAAGCGCCACACCGCCGTTGGCCCTGGACGCGTGGTTGACCGCAATGGCCGCGCCCACATTGGCGTAGGCCTCAAGCTCGGTGATGCGGCTCCAGCCGCCCAGGCCGCGCAGCACCAGCACCCGGATCTTGCTGGTCACGACCGGGGTGAAGGCAAAGCGGCGCCAGACGCGGATGTTGCCGGTGACGCTGCCACCCGGCACCGTTTCCCACGCCGTGCCGGTCCAATACTGCACTTCGAAGTCGGTGATGCCGTACTGCGTGAAAGTCATTGTCTCGGTGGGCTCTGCCGGGTTGGCGTAGGCGTCCTGCACCGTGAAAACATTGATCTCGGCCACGCTCTTGGCAGTGCCGAAGTCGGCTTGCAGCCAATCGCCCCACGTGTCGCCAGTGCCGTCGTTCCAGCCGCCGCCTGCACCCCAAGCGCTGCCCTTGCGGTCGCCGTTGTTGGCGCCGACCGCGGGAAAGGCAGCGCTGTAAGTGCTGGAACCCGTCATCACGGCCCCGCTGGACGGCAGCGCCAGGTTGACGCGGCCGGTGACCGGCGGGGTCGGCGGCACCGCCACTGCCAGCGCGGCAGCGGCGTTGACGATGCCCGCACCGCACAGCGCGGCCGTGCAGTCGGCGCCGGTGCCTGTGGGGAAAGCGCGGGCGCTGGACTTGAGCCCCGTCAACACCTGCGCCGGGGTCATGCTGGCATTGAGTGACAGCATCAGCGACACCACGCCGGCCACGTGCGGCGCAGCCATGCTGGTGCCCGAAAACACGGCGTAGCCGGGCGCCACGGGAACCGTGGTGCCGGTGTTCAGCGTTGACAGGATCGAGCTGCCCGGTGCGGCCAATGCCACCTTCGGCCCGTAGTTGCTGTAACTGGCACGGGCGCCAGTGCGGGTAGACGCGGCGACGGCGATCACGTCGTTGCAACTGGCGGGTGACGTGTTGCTGGCGTCAGCGTTGTCGTTGCCGGCCGATACGACGACAACAGTGCCGCGTGCGACGACGTCGTTGATGGCGTTCTGGAAGGTCGCGCCGCAGCTGCCGCTGCCACCCAGGCTCAGGTTGAGCACCCGTGCCGGCGTGGCATTGACGGGCACCCCGGCCACCGCGATGCCCGCAGCCCAGCGCATGCCATCGGCGATGTCCGATGTGTAGCCACCGCAGCGGCCGAGCACGCGCACCGGCTGGATCTTCGACGTCCAGTTGACGCCGGTCACGCCGCTGGCGTTGTCGCTGGCCGCACCGATGGTGCCTGCCACGTGGGTGCCATGCCACGAACTGTTGTTGCCATTGCAGCCGTGGTCGCCCACGTCGGCGGGGTCGGGGTCGCGGCCGTCGCCGTCCTGAGACGTGGTGGTGTTGGCGATGAAGTCATAGCCGGCGACGCGTCTTCCGTCGAGCTCGGGGTGTGCCGTCAGGCCGGTGTCGAGCACCGCCACCGTGATGGACGCGCTGCCGATCGTGCGGTCCCACGCCGCGGGCAGGTTGATGCCCCCAAGGGCTTCGAAGTAATGCCACTGCTGCGCATAAGACGGGTCATTGGGCGTGCGCATCGGCACCATGCGCAAGTCGGGTTCGGCGTACTGGACGTCGGGGTCCCGTGCCAGCTGGCGGGCCAGGGCAGCGGCCTCGACGCGCGAGTGCAACCGCGACAACTGCACGACTTGGGCATTGCCCGACATGCCGCGCAACCGCTGCAACCTCGTGCCAATGCGACCGGCAATCTGATCGAGGCGAATCGTCGGGCTCAGTGCAGTGGCACCGGCTTCGGGCTCGCGCAGGCGCACGATCAAACGGTCGGTGGATTCGACGATCGACACCGGAGTGGGGAATGGCGCAGCGGCCGGGCCACCGGCTGTGGCCGGGCTGCTGCACAGCCAAGCAGCGACGGCAAACGTCGTCAGAGCCGGCAAGAGACGGCGTGAAAAAAGAGTCATGGGGGAGAGATCTTCCGCAATGCGATGCAATGCTGAATTGTCGGTACCGCAACGCACCCAGCGAGCCACTCGTTCGTGTCAAGACGTTCACTTACCCGATAAGCGGTTTGTACCTATCGCAATGCTGACTGGCGGTCCAAGGTGCACACGCGCGAAAACAGAGGCGAAACCAGGCGAAAACATCGGGCTGCCGGCAGGCGATGATGCGTGCTGACCCAGGAGCCGCCCATGCCTGAGACCAGACTGCGCCGCTGGATTGCCGATGTCCATGCAGGACGCCTGCCTCGCCGCATCTTTCTGCAGCGCCTTGCCTCATTGGGCCTGGCGCCACCGGTGGCTGCCGCGCTTCTGGCGCAACCGACCCACGCCATCACCCCCGCGCCGTTCCACTACCGCCCCACGCAGCGCGGCGGTGGCGGCCTGCTGCGGGTGCTGCTGTGGCAGGGCCCGACGCTGCTGAACCCGCACTTCGCCACCGGCACCAAAGACGCCGACGGCGCGCGGGTTTTCTACGAATCGCTGGCGCGCTGGGACGTTGACGGTGAACTGCAGCCGGTGCTGGCAGCGCAGGTTCCCACCCGCGCCAACGGTGGCGTGGCCGCAGACGGCCGCAGCGTGACCTGGCAGCTGAAAACCGGCGTCACCTGGCATGACGGCCAGCCGTTCACCGCCGACGACGTGCTCTTCAACGCCGCCTACGCCAGCGACCCGGCCACCGCCGCCACCACCGGTGGCAACTTTCGCGACATGCAGTTCATCAAGGAAGGCAGCCACACGGTGCGGGGGTGTACGACAAGCCGACGCCCTTCTGGGCCAGCCCTTATGCCGTCACGTCGCTGATCCCGCGCCATCTTTTTGCGCCCTACAGCGGCGCCAAGTCACGCGACGCACCGGCCAACCTCAAACCCGTCGGCACGGGCCCCTACCGCTTTGCAGAATTCAAGCCTGGCGACATGCTGCGCGGCACGGTCAACCCGACGTACCACAGCGTGAACCAGCCGCACTTCGACGCCATCGAGATCAAGGGCGGCGGCGACGCCACGTCGGCCGCGCGCGCGGTGCTGCAGGCCGGGGAATTCGATTTTGGCTGGAACCTGCAGGTCGAAGATGAGGTGCTGCGGCGCATGGAAGCCGGCAGCAGGGGCCGCGTGGCGTTGTCCCCCGGCGGCACGATGGAATTCATCATGCTCAACGTTGCCGACCCCGGCACGGAAGTCGATGGCGAAAGGTCGCACGCCAGCACGCGCCACCCGCTCTTCAAGGACGCAGCCGTGCGCCAGGCCGTCAACCTGTGCATCGACCGCAAGAGCATCCAGGAATTCATCTATGGCCGCACCGGCGTGGCCACGCCCAACATCGTGCACAACCCTGCCCGCTTTCGCAGTGCCAACCTGCGGCCTGAATTCAACCCCGACAAGGCTGCGGCGCTTCTGGAAGCCGCAGGTTGGAAGAAGGCCGCCAAGGGTGGCAGCGGTGTGCGCGAAAAGGACGGCCGCCAACTCAAGCTGCTGTTCCAGTCGTCGGTGAATGCCGCGCGGCAGAAGACGCAGACGGTCATCAAGAGCGCGCTGCAGCGCGCCGGCTTCGACGTGGAGCTGCGCGCCATCACTTCGTCGGTGTTCTTCTCGGCCGACGTAGCCAACCCCGACACCAACGGCCGCTTCCAGGCCGACATGCAGATGTACGCGTCCGGCATGGGCCAGCCCGACCCCGAGCGCGCGATGGACCGTTATGTGTCGTGGGAAATCGCGCAGAAGTCCAACAAGTGGCAGGGCCGCAATGCGCTGCGCTGGCGCAACGACGACTACGACGCGATCTACCGCAAGGCCGAAGGCGAGCTCGACCCCGTCAAACGCGCCGCGATGTACATCCGCCTGAACGACATCGTGTGCGGCGACGGCTACCTGGTGCCGCTGATGTTCCGCTTGAACGTCAGCGCGCTGGGTGCGCGGCTGCAGGCGCCGCTGACGGGGTGGGACCTGGACATGAGCACGCTGGCGGAGTGGTACCGGACGGCTTAGTGGGTTGCGCCGAGCGGTTCGGCATCTGCCAGGCGCTTCGCGCGGGTGTTCGCTGGGAAGACAAGTCCTGGAGGCGCCTCTTCTGCGCTGGGCACTTCCGGGTGGCCGCTTTCGGATGGGAGGGGTACGGCTGTTTACGACCCCGAAGCGGTCGCAGTACGTATTTATCTCGCGTCCAGAAAGCTGCCATCGCTTTGCGCGGGGCGCGCCATTTTGGAAACGACCGGCAGCGGTCAACCGGACTCTATTTCTGGCACGGCCTTCGCTGAAGAAGCCCAATTTTGGGGTGCGACACGCTTGCAGCCATTGTCCAGTGGGCATGCACTCGACGGGCAGCAAGTAGTCGAGCAAAAGCTCCGATGATTTCCGTGCGACGGGACTGTTGGTGCCGGTCGTGCCGCAACCTTCGCGCGCACTTTTCTGCAGGAAATCGGGCTTGGTTACTTCCCACGATCCCCGCCCGGGTCGGCTCGCCAGCTGGCGCGAGGCGGCAGCCTCACGGCGTTCAATACTTTTGAAGCGTCTGGACGCCCACGCTTGCCGATCCGACATAGCCCACTGCGCCAGGCGTCGCACGCACAAAAGCTGCGACCTCGGCGTCACTGCCCTTGGTCATCGGTGCACTCAAGCCCTCGCGAAACGCCTTCTTGGTCCAGCGCGCGGTGTAGCGGGTCGGGTCCATCTGCAGCACCTTGACCAAAAAGTCGGCCTGCTGCGCGCCGTTATCGACCGGCACGAGCTTGAGACTGCCGGCGAGCTGCTTGTCGCCCAGGAACAGTTCACGAACTTCATCGGCGCTGAGAACCACCGACGGGTGGGCGATCACCTCGCCGGCGCGCGACGGTGTGCAGACGTTGAGCAGCGCCACTGAGGCAGCAGCGAGCATCGTTATGCGGTTCATGTCGGGGGTTCCTCTCAAAAGGCGATGCTGTACTGGAGCGCGGCACGCCGGTAGCTCGCGCCGTCGAGCAGCGCGCTGGCGCCGTTCTCGTCAACTTGCACGACCGCCGGCTCGCGGGTGTTGCTCAGCTCGATCTTGAATGCCGATCTCGAGTCGATGTTGTAGCGCAGACCGAGTGAAGTGCGGCGGTACGAGCGCCCGGCATTCTGGCTGGCGAAGAACGGGTCATTCGAGTCGAGCGCCGCGCGCTCGTAGCGCACGAAGGGTGTCCATGCGCCGAAGTGGCGCCCGACCTGGACGAACCCTGCGGTGCTGGTGTGCCGGGCGCCATTGCCAAGGTCGGCGTTGGCAAAGCGGTAGTACTCGCCGATAGCGTCCCAGTTGTCGGTGTCGTAGCCGAAGTAGCCGCCGGACATGCGCAACCGGCTCTTGCTCAGCACCGCGCCGCTCGGGTCATAGACGGCGGCATTCGCACCAAAACCGTGGACACCGACAACGAGGCCGCTCAGCGCTCCCGCCGGCTCGTAGCCGATGTTGAAGCCGAGCAGCTTGTTGCTGTCGTTGTCGGTGAAGCCGCCGAAATCGAGGGTCCGTTCCCGAATGCTCGGGCCGTTGGTCAGATAGGCGTCGTAGGTGATCTTGCCGGGGCCGAGCGATGTCTTGCCGGTGGCCCACGCGCCGACCGAGTGGACTGGCAGGAAGCCGCCGCGGTCTTCGAAATCGACCATGCGCGGGCGGAAGATTGAGGTCTGCAACTGGACACCGTGGTGGTACCAGGTATTCCACACGCCAAAGGGCGTGTGGAAGCGCCCGAGCCAGACGGTCAGCGCGTCGCTGACGGTGTAGCCAACCTGCAGGCGTTCCAGATCGACCGCCAGCCCGCCTGCACTGTCGTACTCGAACACGAGTTCTACCAGCGACTTGACGCGGTTGCCAAACTGCGGCGTCAGGTACAGGTCCAACGTGCCGGCGTTGAAGCCGCGCAGCCGTGACGGGTCCCCCTTCGACGACCAGCCCGCGCCGACATCGGCAAAGCCATGCACTGGCAGGCCGGTCTCGTGGCCTTTGGCACCGGTCCCCTCCGCCAGCTGGGCGACGCTTTGCTGGAGCGCGGCGATCGCCTGCGTGGTCTCGGCGGCCGGCGCGGCACTGGCCTGGGGCCTGGCATTGCGCTCGAGTTCGGCGAGGCGGGCGGAGAGTTTTTCGATCAGTTGCGCGCTGCTTTCGAGGCGGCGCTCGAGCGCCTGGAGGCGCTGCGCCTCGGTGTCGGCGCAAGCCGGCGAGGCGAGACCGGCGCACAGGCCCGCGGCGGCGAGCGCACGGGCGATCGGGTGGAATGACAGGGACGAATTGGGCATCAGGGCTCCCGTTGATGTTGGGCGGGTGGTACTGCACGCACGGCCGGCTTTGCCGACGAGTCTAGGCAGCGGGTTGCCAGGCTCATCGCACGAAAAGCCGGCCGATTGCAGCGCTTCCTCGATTCGTGCGGAAGGCGCCGCGGCGTCGGCTCAAGTCAGCTCGGGCCGCGCCGAAAACGAGCTGTGAGTCGTACCGATGGCGACGAGGTTTCACATGGTCAAGGTCCAATCCCTCAGCGCGAGGATCGTTCTTCAGTTCACCGTGATCCTGCTGCCGCTGGTCGCAGTGTTGATCTACGCGACCACCTCCGAAGCGCACCGCGTCGCGTCGGTCAGCCATGCCCAGCAGCTCAACCGTCAGCTCGTCGAAGTCAAGCGCCACTACCGCAGCTTCACCGACGGCGCTGCCGACGCGGTCGACCTGGGCCGGCTGGCGCCGCGGGCGATGCGCGAACTGCACGATTCGGCGACCGGCGTCGAGCGCGCCCTCGATCTGGAGCCGGCGGGTTCCGCGCCGCTGCGCGAGCTGAGCCATCGGCTGCGCGAAATCCTCGGCGCCTTCACGACCGACGCGACGCTGGCCAATCTGCTGAAGTGGCGCGAGGCCATCTCGCAAGCACGCGAACGCATCGACGCCGCCGCGCTGGACCGCCAGCAGCGGCTCGATGCCGCCCTCGAGACCTCGAACCGCGAAACAGCGCAGACGCGCCACATCGTGTTCGCGCTGTCACTGGCGATGCTCCTGCTGACCATCGTGTTCATCATCCATATGGTTCGCAACCTGTCGATTCCGCTGAACCTCGCGGTGGAGATGGCTGACCGCATCGCCGCGGGCGGTCATGTCAAGTCATTCACGTTCGACCCACGCCATGACCTGGGCAACCTGCTGGCGTCGCTGAAGCGCATGCATGCCAGCCTGCTTGGCTACGAGGCCGACGTCGAGCGCAAGCGGGTCGGGCTCGAACAGAAGATCCAGCAGCTCGCGGCCAGCGAAGGCAGTCTGATGCAGGCACAGCGCGCGGCCAAGCTCGGCAGCTGGCGCTGGGAGGCCGGCGCGGCCGGCGCAGTCTGGTCGGGCGAGCTGGACCGCATCGTCGGGCGTGATGCCGTAGCGC
>JAYSYB010000149.1:0-19745 GCA_043716775.1 Rubrivivax sp. | reverse complement strand
CCCGCAACCCGTTCGTGGCGGCCAGCCTGCAACGTGCCGCTGGCTCTCACCGGCCCGGCACCGGCGCCCAGCGCCAGCAAGCCAGCCGCGACCTGCAGCGCGAATTGCAAGGCGACCCAACTCGCCTGCGACACAGCCCCTGAATCCAGACCCTGCCCCGCCGTCCTGCCCACACCGTGCAGGCAGCCACGGCCACACGGAGAATCACCATGTTGATGCAAGACACCCCTGTTGCTGCACCCGCCGCTGAAGGGCGCGGTGCCCGCAGTCTGGCAGCCGGACTCCTGCGTGCGGCCAGCCGCATGCTGGACGCGCTGGCCGAACGCCTGGCTTTGGTAGAAGCACCCGCTGCCGCCGAACATGTGGAATACCACGCCGACGCCGGCGCACCCGAAGGTGCGCTGTACGTCAACGGCCAACTCGTCGGGCATCTGCTCGGCGTGAACCGGCTCTGAGATGAGCCGCCGGCCCACCCGGGTGCCGCTGATTGGCGTCACCCGGGTGACAGCCGTTTCTGAACCTGCGCCTATGCTGGCGGCCCGCCCCTTGAGGGTTCAGGAGCAGCCCATGACACCCCCCACCGGTCAACGCCTCTTCATCGCGCGCGGCGACCTGCACCGTGTGCAGTTCCAGAACGACCCCGATGCACCGTCCGCGCGGCCGCTTGCAGACGGCGAAGCGCGCCTGGCGATCGACCACTTTGCGCTCACCGCCAACAACATCACCTACGCCGCCTTTGGCGAGGCGATGAAGTACTGGCAGTTCTTCCCCGCCGCCGACCCGGCGCTCGGCTGCTTGCCCGTGTGGGGTTTTGCCACTGTCAGCGAATCACGCGCCGAAGGCGTGGCCGTCGGCCGACGGGTCTGGCGCTACTTTCCGGCCGGGTCCTACCTGGTGCTGCAACCCGTGAAAGTGCGGGAAGGCAGCTTTGCCGATGGCGCCGCGCACCGCCAGGAACTGGCCGCCGCTTACCAGCACTATGTCTTCTGCGACAAGGACCCGGGCTGGCAGGCCGGGCTCGAGGGTTTGCAAGCGGTGCTGCGGCCGCTCTTCGTCACCTCGTTCCTGATCGACGACTTCCTGGCTGACAACCAGTTCTTTGGCGCGCAGCAGTTGCTGCTGTCCAGCGCATCGAGCAAGACGGCCTACGGCACCGCTTTCTGCCTGGCGCTGCGCCGCAGTGCGTCAGGCACGGCTGGCGCACCCCGTGTGGTGGGACTCACGTCGGCTGGCAACATGGCCTTCACGCAAGCGCTGGGCTGCTACGACACCGTGCGCGCCTACGCCGACGTGGCCGCGCTCGACCCCACGGTGCCCACCGTGTTTGTCGACTTCGCGGGCAACGCCGCGCTGCGTCACAGCGTGCATGAACGCTTTGGCGAGGCGCTGAAGTACAGCAGCTCCATCGGCGGCACCCACGTGTCGGCGCTGGGTTCCGGCCGCGGCCTGCCAGGCCCGCGGCCGACCCTGTTCTTTGCCCCGGCGCAGATCAAGAAACGCAGCGCGCCGCCGCCGGAAGGCTGGGGCCGTGACGTGCTGGAACGGCGCATCGCCGAGGCCTGGAGCGCCTTCATCGCGCGGGTGGAACGCGCTGACGACCCCTGGCTGCAGATCGTCAACCGCAGCGGCACCGCTGCCACTGAGGCCGCGTACCGCGCCCTGCTGGACGGCCGCGCCGACGCGCATGAAGGGCTGATGCTGAGCCTGCGCGCTTAAAGGCGCCGCCTAAAGGCCGCCGGTTTGGAGTCGATAAACCGGGGACGACACGGACTCAGGGCCTCGCACCATGCTCATCCAGGAACTGCCATTCACGACCGACGCCCCGCGCGACGTGGCCGGCTGGGCAGCCCTTTTCGACCACGCCCGGCTGCCGGTGCTGGCCAGCACCGCCGCCACGCTGGAAGACATGCGTGCGGTGGAAGACGCCGTGGACGCCCACCAGCTTGCCGAGGCCATCGAAAGCGACCCGCTGATGACGCTGAAGGTGCTGGCCCATGTGGCCGACTTGCGCCGCGGCCGCGAGGGCAGTGAAGTTGAGACCGTGACCGAAGCGCTGGTGATGCTGGGCATCCCGCCTTTCTTTCGCGCCTTCGGCCCGCAGGCCGTGGCGCAGGAGCGGCTGGCCGACAGGCCCGATGCACTGGTGGGCTTTGAGCACGTCTTGCGCCGCTCGCACCGAGCTGCCCGTTTTGCGATGGGCTTTGCGGTGCACCGCATGGACCATGACGCGCCGGTGCTGCACGAAGCCGGGCTGCTGCACGACTTTGCAGAGCTGCTGCTGTGGCTGCAGGCACCGGCGCTGGCCTTGCAGATCCAGCAAAGGCAGGCGGACGACGCCACGCTGCGCTCGGCCAGCGCACAGCACGCGGTGCTGCACATCGAACTGTCTGACTTGCAACACCTGCTGATGCAGCGTTGGCGGCTGCCGTCGCTGCTGGTGCGCATCACCGATGACCACGCGCTGAGCCCGACCTCGCAGGTGCGCAACGTGCTGCTGGCCATCCGCGTGGCACGCCACAGCGCCCAGGGCTGGGACAACGCAGCGCTGCCTGACGATGTGCAGGCGGTGGCCGACCTGCTGCAACTGGCGCCCGACGCTGCCCTGCGGCTGCTGCAGGAGATCGACAGCGACTGAGCGCGGGCGCTCGGCGTCTCAAGCCTGCAACCCGCGCACCATCAGCCGGCATGAAGCCCGTGGCGCACTGAGAGCCGCTCAGCGGCAGCGTTAGACGGGCACGGCCGTCGTGCCCTTCAGCCGCCGCAGCATGAAGCTGGTCTTGCAGTCTTGCACCGCCGGGTGCTTGAGCAGGCCTTCCATGATGAAGTGCGAGTAGTGCGCCATGTCGCGCACCAGCACGCGCAGCAGGTAATCCATTTCGCCCGTCAGTGCGGCGCACTCCACCACCTCGGGCCAGGCCTGCACGGCGGCTGCGAAGGCGTCTACCGGGTTGCGCGGGTCGTTGTGCTTGGCCAGCCGCACGTTGATGTACGCCGTCAAACCAAGGCCCACGCGTTCAGGCGCCACCAGGGCCACGTAGCCGGTGATGACTTGTGCTTCTTCAAGCCGCTTCACACGGCGCAGCGTGGCGCTGGCTGACAGGCCCACGCCGGCAGCCAGCTCGTCGTAGGTCACGCGGCCCTGCGCCTGCAGGGCTTGAAGGATGCGTCTATCGATGGCGTCTAGCTCGGTCTCGGTCTCCATGGCGCCGATTCTTGCAGTTTTGCTGCGCAACGACGCCGCATTGCGCCAGCGCACGCAAGCACCTTGCGTGCGGCGCGGCCTACAGTGCACGCTTCGGATTTGGCTGCACGAGGCGAGACATGCAATTCACACCCTGGGACAACCCGATGGGCACCGACGGCTTCGAGTTCATCGAATACGCCGCACCCGACCCCGCGGCCATGGGTGCGCTGTTTGAGCGCATGGGCTTTATGCCCATCGCCAGGCACCGCCACAAGAACGTGGTCCTGTACCGCCAGGGCGGCATCAATTTCATCGTCAATGCCGAACCCGACTCCTTCGCGCAGCGCTTTGCGCGCCTGCACGGGCCCAGCATCTGCGCCATTGCTTTTCGCGTGCAGGACGTGCGCAAGGCCTACGAGCGTGCGCAGTCGCTGGGCGCCTGGGCTTACGCCGGCACGGCGGGGCCGGGTGAGTTGAACATCCCGGCCATCAAGGGCATTGGCGACTCGCTGATCTACCTGGTGGACAAGTGGCGCGGCAAGAACGGCGCGCAGGATGGCGACATCGGCAACATCGGCTTTTTCGATGTGGACTTTGAAGCTTTGGAAAAGAACTCCGGTGCCGGGCTGAACCCCACCGGCCACGGCCTGACCTACATCGACCACCTCACACACAACGTGCACCGCGGCCGCATGAACGAATGGGCCGGTTTCTACGAGCGCCTGTTCAACTTCCGCGAGGTGCGCTACTTCGATATCGAAGGCCAGGTCACCGGCGTCAAGAGCAAGGCCATGACCAGCCCCTGCGGCAAGATTCGCATCCCCATCAATGAAGAAGGCAACGAGAAGGCGGGTCAGATTCAAGAGTACCTGGACAGCTACCACGGTGAAGGCATTCAGCACATTGCCATGGGCGCGACCGACCTCTTGCAGACGGTGGACGCGCTGCGGGCCAGCGGCGTGAAGCTGTTGGACACCATCGACACCTACTACGAGCTGGTGGACAAGCGCATCCCTGGCCATGGCGAAGACGTGGCGGCTCTGAAGGACCGCAAGATCCTGGTCGACGGCAAAGCGGGTGAGCTGCTGTTGCAGATCTTCAGTGAAAACCAGCTCGGACCGATCTTCTTCGAGTTCATCCAGCGCAAGGGCGACCAGGGCTTTGGCGAGGGCAACTTCAAGGCGCTGTTCGAGAGCATTGAGCTCGACCAGATGCGCCGCGGTGTGCTGAGCAAGGACTGAAAGTGGTAGCCATCAAGGGCCTGAACCAGGGCGTGGCACCCGTCACCTACGGCACCGGCAGCCGCCCCCCGCGCGGCGACTACGGCCGCGCCGGCAGCGACTACACCTGCGCGCAGAACCATGCCCAGTACACGGCGGCAGACCACGAAACCTACCGCCGCCTGTACACGCGCCAGTTGCAGCAGTTGCCGGGCCTGGCCTGCGACGAGTTCATCCAGGCCGTGCAGCAGTTGGGGGAGCCTGCGAATATTCCTCACTTCGACGCGATCTCTGAGCGCCTGATGCAATCCACCGGCTGGCAGGTGGTGGGTGTGCCGGGGCTGATCCCGGAGGAGGCCTTCTTCGCGCTGCTGGCCGAACGCCGCTTCCCGGTGACGGACTGGATTCGCACGCCCGAAGAGTTTGACTACGTCGTCGAGCCCGACATCTTCCACGACCTTTTCGGCCACGTCCCGCTGCTCTTCAACCCCACCTTTGCCGACTACATGCAGGCCTACGGCGCGGGTGGCCTGAAGGCGAGCCGGCTGGATGCTTGCGAGCTGCTGGCGCGCTTGTACTGGTACACGGTGGAGTTCGGCCTCATCAACACGCCGAAGGGCCTGCGCGCCTATGGCGCCGGCATCCTGAGTTCAGCGGGGGAGCTGCAGCACAGCGTGCGGTCGCCAGAGCCCAAGCGCTTGGGATTCGACTTGCAGCGGCTGATGCGCAGCCACTACCGCATCGACACCTACCAGGCGAGCTACTTCGTCATCGACTCGTTCCAGCAGCTCTTCGACGCCACTGCGCCCGACTTTGCGCCGGTATACCGCGCCGTGCGCGAACGCATCGATGCCGACGGTGAGGTGGATGCCGGTGTGGTGCTGGCGGGCGAGCGCGAATTCGCGGTCTGACCGCGACTCAACCCGGTTTAAAGCCAGCGCTGCAGCTCGGCCCAGGGTTCGGGCCGGTCGGCCATGTGCACGTGTGCCACGCCGGGCAGGTGACGGTTGTCGGCCCCTGGCAAGGTGGCCGTCGCAGCGGGAAAAACGATGTTGTCACAGTGGCTGTAGAAGCAGGTGAAGTGCGCGCTGCGGCTCGCCGGCTCCAGCGCTGACAGCGTCTGCAGCCAACCGGAAATCTGGCGCATCTGCTGTGAATTGCGCGTCATGGCAAAACGTGCCAGCCAGGTGCCGTGGTGGGGCGTACCGATGGTCAGCACGTGCCGCGCCCGCGTGTCGTCGTCGGCTTCAGCCCACCAGCGCCGCACGGCCAGGCCACCCATGCTGTGGGCCACGATCACCGGCGCCAGGCCCGTGCACTGCTGCAGTTGCCGAACGGCAGCGTCCAGGCTGCCGGTGTAGTCGTCGATGGAAGCAAACACAGGCTCCAGGTTGATGGCCATGAATGGCACCCGGGCCGCAGTCAATCGCCGCAGCCAGGGGTTCCAGATTCCGCGGTTGCAGACAAAGCCGTGCACCAGCAGCACGCCGCGCCGGCCTTGCGCATGGGCTGGCAACAGGTCGGGCCAGCGCTGGCTGAAGAAGGGCTGGCGCCAGCAGAAGACAGTGGGTGCAGCGCGCACCTCGCCCCACCAAGCGCGCAGCAGTTGCGCGGCACTGGCGCGCGGCGTGGGGTCGTCGCCGTGCGCCAGCCGCAACAGCGCAAATTCAAGCGCCAGCACGAACGCGTAGCCGCCCACCACCAGCAGCGCGCCGGCCAGCGCCCAGCCCGGGTGGCCCGCGCGCCAAAACAGCCAGGCCCACAGCGCCGCGACGCACAGCGCGCCCAGCGTGGTGGCTTGCTGCAGCCGCGCTAGCGTGAGGCCGCGCGCCATCACGCCGTCGTCAGGCCAGGCGCACGTCGCGCCCGCTGAGTGTGCGTGCCAAGCCCGTGGCCAGCTTGTTCACCAGGCCATACACCGACAGCTGCGGATTGGCGCCGATGCTGGTGGGGAAGAGCGAACCGTCGTGCACCGACAGGTTGTCGACTTGCCAGTGGCGGCCGTCTGGCTGAACCACGCCCAGCTCGGGCTGGCCCGCCATGCCGCAGCCGCCCATGACGTGGGCGCTGACCACGCGGGTCTGGTAGGGCACCATCTGCAAGCCCGCAATGGCCGCCTTGGCCTCAGCCCAGTTGCCGTAGGGCACGGCCGCTTCGTGGCCCGGTGTGACCCTTCGCGCCCCAGCGGCAAACTGGATTTCAGCCATGCTGAGCAAGGCCCGCCGCGCGCCGTCCATGATGAAGGACGTGAGTGGGTAGTCGAGCACCGGCGTGCCGTCACTGCGCAGTTTGACCTTGCCGCCAGCCGCCTGCTCGTGGAAACCGTCGCGCAACAGCGCCAACAGTGCGTGCGTGTTGGGAAAGTCCTTCATCGCCTGCGCTTGCGGAACGCCAAAACCCGGCAGTGTGGTCGACGCGATCACGGGGTGCAGGGGCGGCGCTTCAAGCTTGTAGCCGATCGGGCCATCGACCGGCGCCACTTCCAGGAAGTGGTCGGTGTACATCGATTGCGGCGCGCCTTCCCAGCCGGCGACGGTTTGCTCGAACACCGCCGTCGATGCCACCACGGGGTGCAGAAAAGTCCGCAGGCCCAATCTGCCGTGCGGGTCGGGCACATTCGAACGCATCAGCAAGGCCGGTGAGTTGATCGCGCCACCGGCGACCACAAAATGGCGTGCCTGCACCCGCGTGCCATTGCCTGGCACGACGGCGCCATTGAGGGCAATCGGGATGCAGTGCACGCTGCGGACCTTGCCCTGGGCCAGTTCCAGTTTGTCGGCCCGCATCTGCACCAGCAAGGTGGCGCCGCGGTCAAGCGCTGTGGGGATGGTGGTCACCAGCATCGACTGCTTGGCGTTGGTCGGGCAGCCCATGCCGCACGAGCCCAGGTTCCAGCAGCCCTTGACGTTGCGCTGAATGGCCGCAGCCGGTATGCCCAGCCGTGCCGCGCCGGTCTTCAGCAGTTCGTTGTTGACATTGGGTGGCACCAACCAGGGCCCGATACTGAGGCGCGTTTCGGCTTGCAGGAACCAGGGCGACATCGCGTTTTCGGTCAGATCTGGCAGCGCGAAGCGGTCACGCCAGAACTGCAACGTGGAGGCGGGCGTGCGGAAGGAACTGGTCCAGTTGACGGTGGTCGATCCGCCCACGCAACGCCCCTGCAGGATGTTGATGGCCTTGTCCGCCGTCTGCCGGCTGGCACTGTCCTGGTACAGCGTGGGGTAGGCCTCGGCTTCGATCTGGCGGAAGTCGCTGCTGCTGCGCAAGGGGCCTTCTTCGATCATCACCACCGACAGGCCGGCAGCGGTGAGCAGTTCAGCCGTGATGCCAGCGCCGGCGCCGGTGCCAATGATCGCAACATCGCAACTCAGCGTGGGTGGCACGGCGGCGTGCGGGCCGCCGTGTACTTTCCAGCCGCGGGCCAGGCCGTCTCGAATCGGGTCGGCAAAATCCGTCATGGGATGTGAGTATTCAGATGCAGCTGCGGCTACAGCGCGCGCGGTCCTGGGTAGCCGATGGCCTGCCAGGTGCTGCGGTCCGCAAAATACGCCCCGTTGCTGATGTCCCGCAGGGCATGAAAGGCCTGCTGACGCAAGGCCAGCGACGATTCGCGCATGCCTTGCAGCGCCGCCGTGACTTGCTCTTCGGGGGCACCGTGCCAGCTGTCAGTCAATCCCACCAGCGCCAGCCGACCAGGCGCGCTGGTGACGATGGTCAGCAACTCATCGACCTCGTCTTGCAGGCTGGGCGGCAGGCCTGCAATGGTGGTCTCGACGCGCCCCACATGCGCCAGCAAGGCGGTGGCTTGTGCTGCCGCCGACTGCGGCAGCAAGGGTCCGATCACGGCCTTGGCCACCGCAGTCAAGGCGACGCGGGCCGCAGCGCTGAGCTTGCCGTCGCGGCGCGCGGGCTGCATCAGCGCCAGCATGCCACCCACCAGCGCCAGCAGCGTGCCCGCCACCAGGCTCACCTTCAACAGAGTGCGTCTTTGCATGGTCCGCAGTGTTGCATCATTGGCAGCCCGGGCCGTAGAGGTGCCCGACTAACCCAGGGTCTGGTGCGCGTTTGAACGAAGTCGGTGAATCCATCCTGCGCTGCTTGCACGAGGTCGCGACAGAGCGCCATGCACGCGCCGCCGACGCTGTGCTGGCCCAGCGCGTTGCTGCCATCAAGCACTACCAGCATGAGCGCTTCTCGCATACCTACGCCGACCTGTTGGCCGACAAGCGTTATGGCGGCGCGGCGAAGTTCTTTCTTGAAGACCTTTATGGCCCCAGCGACTTCAGCGAGCGTGACGTGCAGTTTGCCCGCGTGGTGCCGGCGCTGCTGCGGCTGTTTCCCAAGGAACTCGTTGCCACGGTGGCTGAGCTGGCTACTTTGCATGCACTGTCAGAAAAGCTGGACTCCGCCATGGCGCGTGCCGTGCCGGCTTGTTCGGTGGTGGACGGTCATGGCTACGCGATGGCGTGGCGTGCGGTCGGAGAAGCCGGCGCGCGGGAACGCCAGATCGCGCTCATGGTCTCGATCGGCACAGCGCTGGACCGCTACACCCGCAACATGCTGCTGCGGCACAGCCTGCGGCTGATGCGGGGCCCGGCCCAAGCCGCAGGTTTGGCCGCCCTGCAACGCTTTTTGGAGACCGGCTTTGACACCTTCCGCGCCATGGGCGGTGCACAGGAATTCCTGACCACCATCGCAAGCCGCGAGCGCGGCCTGTGCACGCTGCTGTTCGATGGCGGCGAAGTCGCTGGCGGCGCTGGTCGCTGATGGCCGTGTGCGCCTGTTCGTTGTTCGAAGCATGGATCGCATCGACCCATGCTCGCGCCGCACGCGGGCCATGCTCGACCCCATTGCCCCAGGTACATGCATTCGTCGGCCAGCATGGGTACGGCGCGCGCCAGTGGCACCGGGCGAAGCGCGGTTCGTTGCCGACAGTCAGCCTCGCAGCGCGCTCGGCCGGGCTCAGAGCATGATTGGGTGTGGGGTGCACCGCCAGCGGCCTGGCATCGCCTGCGGCGAGGCCTTCAAGAGCCTTGGAGCGCTGCAGCGTGCGCACCTCGATGCCGGCGATTTCGCAGGCCGCGCCTTCGCCAGTGATGTGTGGCTCGTGCGTGCTGCCTGTGCCCTGCACGGCGGTGAAACTGGCCAGGCCGTCGGCAACCCATGTTGCCTGGGCGGCCAGGAATTTGGCGCGGTTGGCCTTCGCGCTGACCTGTAGCGGCCGGCAGAAGGTAGGCTGGTTCGGCGCGCAAACTCGGCTATACTTTGAAGCTCAGTCGCGGGGTGGAGCAGCCTGGTAGCTCGTTGGGCTCATAACCCAAAGGTCGCAAGTTCAAATCTTGCCCCCGCAACCAAAATAACCTGGTGCTGACAAGCACTTACGAAGCCCGCCCCAAGCGGGCTTCGGCGTTTCCGGGGCTCTGTGCACGCTCTGTGTCCGACACTTGCCTGTTTGGCAAGGCGTTTCAGGTGCACCGTCGGGCTCGGTGCTGAGGGCGCTTTGGATCGGAGCGTACGTCTGCGTGGCATCTTGCACCAAGTCTCAAGACGGTCGAGTGCCGCGCCCATGACGTCCGTGGTAGGGGCGGGATGCACAGCGGTGATGACGCTTGCCGCTCACTGAGCTTGATGGTGAAGCACCCGCTGGTCAACCCGTGTTCAGCGGGATGGCCGTTTGTGCCTGCGGCGTTGATTTGCAAGAGAACGCCGACCGAAGGTATCGACCGACTTCCGTGCTCATGCGGTGACTGCTTGCGTCGCTTGCCTTCGCAGGGCCCCAGTGAGGCCTGCACCCTGCAGGGTGCCGGTTCCAAGGTGGCCAGGGACGCAGTTCACAACTCGTGGGCCCGCTCCGTCCAGCGCAGCACTGGAGAACGCGATCAGGTCGTTCACGCGCCGGATGAACCTTTCCGCAGCGCCGTGCTCCTCGCGCAGCGCCGCACTCAGACTCTGCAGCTGCGGCGCGTTTTCGCAGGCCGCATCGACGTCGTCGCTTGCGCCGATGTTGGCGTGCTGGTGCCAAGCTCACACCGGGACGCGCTGAGGGTTACCGACGCGCCGTACCCCCTCGACCGGCAGGCCAGCTGTACGGTGACCGCGCTGACTGTGAGAGCGGCTTCGACGAGTTGAAGAGCCCGTGGAGCCTGACGGGCTTCACGATCCAAGGCATCAACCGTAGCCAGACCTTGGCACAAGCCTGCGCGCTGGTCTACAGCGGGGCAGTTGGTACTGGAGGGCGGCCAATCGATGGGCGGCGCTGCTGCGTTACGTCAGCGACAAGATCGCGCCAACTCTCGCGCCGTTCAAGCCGCCGCCATTCCGGTAACCAAGCGACGGCGGGACCTAGGCTGATTCAAGTGTCAAACTCACTCCGCCTTGTCATCGACCGGGGCTTCCGTGGTGGGGTCCGGACGGTCCACCAGTTCCACAAACGCCATCGGTGCGTTGTCGCCGACGCGGAAACCCATTTTCAGGATTCGCGTGTAGCCACCCGGCCGGGCCTGGTAGCGCGGGCCCAGCACGTTGAAGAGCTTGGCGACCACGTCGCGGTCACGCGTGCGGTTAAAGACTAGGCGGCGGTTCGCCAGCGTGGGCGTCTTGCCCAGCGTGATGAGGGGTTCAACCACACTGCGCAGCTCTTTGGCTTTGGGCAGCGTTGTCTTGATCGCCTCATGCATGATCATCGAGTTGCACATGTTCCTCAACATCGCCAGGCGGTGTGAGGTGGTGCGGTTCAGTTTGCGGGGGCCGTTGCGGTGGCGCATGGTGCGTTCCTGTCTTTATTGAACCCCGGCCGGACCAGGTACCGGGGGTTGCACGATTCAAATGCGGATCAATACCCGATCAGCACGTGATCAGCGTTTGTCGAGGCCCTGCGGGGGCCAGTTTTCCAGCCGCGCGCCGAGCGTGAGCCCGCGCGAGGCAAGCACTTCCTTGATTTCGTTCAGGCTCTTGCGGCCCAAGTTTGGCGTCTTGAGCAGTTCGGTTTCCGTGCGCTGGATCAGGTCACCGATGTAGTAGATGTTTTCGGCCTTCAGACAGTTGGCCGAGCGCACCGTGAGTTCCAGCTCGTCCACCGGGCGCAGCAGGATCGGATCGAACGGCGTCGGGCGTGATGTCTGCAGCGTAGCGCTGTCGAAGGCCGGCGTCGGATCGATCTGGGCAAAGAAGGCCAGTTGCTCGACGAGGATCCGCGCGCTCTGGCGGATTGCCTCTTCTGGCGGGATCGACCCGTTGGTCTCGATCTCCATCACCAGCTTGTCCAGGTCGGTGCGCTGTTCGACCCGCGCATTTTCCACAGCGTAGCTGACGCGGCGGACGGGCGAGAAGGATGCGTCGAGCACGATGCGGCCGATGCTCTTCGTCGGCTCGTCGCCATAGCGGCGCATGCTGCCGGGCACATAACCACGGCCCTTTTCGACCTTGATCTGCATGTCGAGCTTGCCGCCTTGCGACAGGTGCGCAATGACATGCTCGGGGTTGATGATTTCAACGTCGTGCGGAGTCTGGATGTCGGCTGCCGTAACAGGGCCTTCGCCCTCTTTGCGCAGCACGAGCGTAACTTCGTCGCGGTTGTGCAGGCGGAAAACCACGCCCTTCAGGTTCAGCATGATGTGGACGACGTCTTCCTGCACGCCGTCGATGGCTGAGTACTCGTGCAGCACGCCGGCAATGGTGACTTCGGTCGGGGCATAACCCACCATCGACGACAGCAGCACACGCCGCAATGCGTTGCCGAGCGTGTGGCCGTAGCCGCGTTCGAAGGGTTCGAGCGTGGCTTTGGCACGGTGGCCGCCGAGCGGCTCAACCTGAATGGCCTTGGGCTTCAGAAGGGTGGTTTGCATGAATGTGTTTTGTTCCTGTCATTACCCTCGGCTCGTTACACCGATAAGGCTGATGGACCGCGCCGGGTAAAATCGCCACTCCGCACCGGCACGCGAAGCGACAAGGAAAAGGCTTCGGCCAGAGGCCGAACCGCCCGCTTATCCTTCTTATCTCGAGTAGAGCTCGACGATCAAGGCTTCCTTGATCTCGGCGCCGTGCTGGTCACGGTCAGGCACCTTTTTGAAGACGCCTTCCATCTTGGTGGCGTCCACCGCCACCCAGTCGGGCAGGCCGATGCCTTGCGCTAGCTTGAGCGCGTCGACCACGCGCAATTGCGCCTTGGACTTGTCGCGCATGGCCACCGTGTCGCCGGCCTTGACCTGGTACGACGGGATGTTGACGACTTGGCCGTTGACCATCAGCGCCTTGTGACCCACCAACTGCCGCGCTTCAGCGCGGGTGGAGCCGAAACCCATGCGGTATACAACGTTGTCGAGCCGCGTTTCCAGCAGCGACAGCAGGTTGGCACCGGTGTTTCCCTTGCGGCGCTCGGCTTCGGCGAAGTAGCGGCGGAACTGGCGTTCCAGGATGCCGTACATGCGCTTGACCTTCTGCTTCTCCCGCAGTTGCAAGCCGAAGTCAGAGGTGCGCGAACCGCTGGTGCGACCGTGCTGGCCGGGCTTGCTGTCGAACTTGGACTTGTCTGCAATCGAGCGGCGGGCGCTCTTCAGAAACAGGTCGGTGCCTTCACGGCGGGAAAGTTTGGCCTTGGGGCCTAGGAGTCGTGCCACTTGTCGTGTCCTTGTGAATCGGTCTGACGCGGCAGACGCAACGCGTTGAGTCGTTGCGCCCCGCGCAAGTCTGTCGGCAAAAGCTGCGCGCAGACGGTGGGCTTGGAATTGAAGGCAGGTCGAACCGAGCCTTCAGGCAAACAGCCGGTTCGCACGCAATTGCTTACCGGCTCGGGAAACCCTCTATTGTAGTCCGCTCGCCAGGCACTGCCTGACACGGACCACTCAGAGCACGAACTAGATTCGCCGGCGTTTCTGGGGGCGGCATCCGTTGTGCGGGATGGGCGTGACGTCGCTGATTGAATTGATGCGGATGCCCAAGGAGGCCAGCGCACGCACGCTCGATTCGCGGCCGGGGCCGGGGCCCTTGATGCGCACGTCAAGGTTCTTGATCCCCTGCTCTTGCGCCGCGCGGCCTGCCACTTCCGCAGCCACCTGGGCGGCGAACGGCGTGCTCTTGCGCGAACCCTTGAAACCCTGCCCACCACTGGACGCCCAGGCGAGCGAGCTGCCCTGGCGGTCGGTAATGGTAATGATCGTGTTGTTGAACGACGCGTGCACGTGCGCAATGCCGTCCGCAACATTCTTGCGGACTTTTTTGCTGACGCGGCGCGCTGCGGTATTGACGGGTGCCTTGGCCATGTCTCGATTCTTTCAGTGTTGCTTGGCTCTAGCCACTTACTTCTTCAACGCCGCTGCGCCCTTGCGCGGACCCTTGCGGGTGCGGGCATTGGTGCGCGTGCGCTGGCCGCGCACGGGCAATCCGCGGCGGTGACGGAAGCCTCGATAGCAGCCAAGGTCCATCAGCCGCTTGATGCTGATCGACAGTTCGCGGCGCAGGTCGCCCTCAATCGTGATGCGGCCGATTTCCTCGCGGATCTTTTCCAGGTCGGTGTCCGACAGGTCCTTGATCTTCTTGGAATAGGCGATGCCCGCAGCGACGCAGATCTTCTGCGCCGTGGTGCGGCCAATGCCATAAATCGACGTGAGGCCGATCTCGGTGTGCTTGTGGGGCGGAATGTTGATGCCGGCAATGCGTGCCATGGTGGTCCTCTACTCTCAGCCTTGACGCTGCTTGTGACGCGGGTCGGTGCAAATCACACGGACCACACCCTTGCGGCGAATGACCTTGCAGTTGCGGCACATCTTCTTGACGGAAGCGGCGACTTTCATGATGTTCTCCTTGACCCCAAAACTTCTGACTTCACTTGGCGCGGAACACGATGCGTGCCCGCGTCAAGTCATAAGGCGTGAGCTCGACGGTAACCTTGTCACCGGGCAGTATGCGGATGTAGTGCATGCGCATCTTGCCGCTGATGTGGCCGAGCACCACGTGGTTGTTCTCCAGCTTCACGCGGAAGGTGGCGTTGGGGAGGTTTTCAAGAATCTCCCCCTGCATTTGAATGACGTCGTCTTTGCTCATGTTTAGTTCGGATCAGCTCGTCTTGAAGTTGGCCTTCTTGAGGAGCGACTCGTACTGCTGGCTCATCACATAACTCTGCACCTGGGACCAGAAGTCCATGGTGACGACGACGATGATCAAGAGCGATGTTCCACCAAAGTAGAACGGCACGTTGTACTTGAGCACCAGAAACTCAGGCAGCAGGCAGACGGCGGTGATGTAAACGGCGCCAGCCAGCGTCAGGCGGCCCAGGATGCGGTCGATGTGCTTCGCGGTCTGTTCGCCCGGACGGATGCCGGGGATGAAAGCGCCGCTCTTCTTCAGGTTGTCTGCCGTCTCGCGGCTGTTGAAAACAAGCGCGGTGTAAAAGAAGCAGAAGAACACGATCATCGCGGCATAGAGCATCACGTAGATCGGCTGGCCTGGCGACAGCGCGCCCGACAGGTCTTTCAGCCATCGCATGCCTTCACCCGTGGCAAACCAGCCGACGATCGTGGCCGGCAGCAGGATGATGCTACTGGCAAAGATCGGTGGAATCACGCCGCTCATGTTCAGCTTCAGCGGCAGGTGCGAAGACTGGCCGCCATAAACTTTGTTGCCGACCTGGCGCTTGGCGTAGTTGACAAGGATCTTTCGCTGGCCACGTTCAACAAACACCACCGCGAAGGTCACAAACACCACGACGATCAGAATAAAGAGGCAGGCGACGATGCTCATGGCACCCGTGCGCACTAATTCAAACAACCCCGCCATCGCAGAAGGAAGACCCGCCACGATGCCAGCAAAGATCAAGATCGAGATGCCGTTGCCCAGGCCACGCTCGGTGATTTGCTCACCCAACCACATCAGAAACATCGTCCCGGCCACCAAACTGACGACTGTGGTCATACGAAAACCAAAGCCCGGCGCCAGCACAAGGCCCGCAGAGCCTTCCAGCGCCAGCGCAATGCCCAAACTCTGAAAGATCGCCAGGAACAGCGTGCCATAGCGTGTGTACTGCGTGATCTTGCGTCTACCCGCTTCGCCTTCCTTCTTGATGGCCTCCAGCGAGGGCACCACGTACGTCATCAGCTGCATGATGATCGACGCACTGATGTACGGCATGATGCCCAGCGCGAAGACGGTGAAGCGCTGCAAGGCGCCACCGCTGAACATGTTGAACATGCTCAGGATGCCGCCACTTTGGCCCTTGAACAGCTGCTCAAGCTGTGTCGGGTCAATGCCGGGCACAGGAATGTGCCCGCCAACGCGGTAAACCACGAGCGCAAGAATCAGGAAGATGATTCGGCGACGCAAATCACCGAACTTCCCGCTCTTGGCCAGTTGATTCGCAGAAGTTGCCACGGACTTGCTTGTCCTTTAAGCCGCGACCGAGCCGCCAGCAGCCTCAATGGCCGCCTTGGCACCAGCCGTCGCACCAATGCCCTTGATCACCAGCTTGCGCGTGAGTTCGCCCGACTTGATGACTTTCACGTGCTTGATCAGTTGCCCGACTAGGCCCGAGGCCTTGAGCGTTAGCAGGTCGATCTCGGTCGAGTCCAACCGCTCCAAATCCGTCAGCGTGACTTCGCCGTTGTACTTGAGCTGCGCCGACTTGAAGCCGCGCTTGGGCAGGCGACGTTGCAGCGGCATCTGGCCGCCTTCGAAGCCCACCTTGTGGTAGCCACCGGCACGGCTCTTCTGGCCCTTGTGGCCGCGGCCGGCAGTCTTGCCCAGGCCCGACCCAATACCGCGGCCGACGCGGCGCTTGGCATGCTTGGAGCCGGCGGATGGCTTGATCTTGTTCAGTTCCATCAAAGCACCTGCACCAGGTAATCGACCTTGTTGATCATGCCGCGCACGGCCGGCGTGTCTTCCAGCACCTTGGTGCTGTTGAGCTTGCGCAGACCCAGGCCGCGCACGGTGTCGCGGTGCGACTGGCGCGTGCCGTTGATGCTGCGAACCAGCTTGACGGTGAGCGTCTTCTTTTCGGAAGTCTTGTCGGTCATGTGTTTCTCCGCTTGCGCCAGATCAGCTGAAGAGTTCTTCAACCGACTTGCCGCGCTTGGCCGCCACATTGGCCGGCGTGGTCGAACGCTTGAGCGCGTCGAGCGTGGCACGGACCATGTTGTACGGGTTGGTCGAACCGAGGCTCTTGGCCACGATGTCGGTGACGCCCATCACTTCAAAAACCGCGCGCATCGGGCCGCCGGCGATGATGCCGGTGCCGGCAGCGGCCGGCGCCATCAACACCTTGGCTGCGCCATGTTCACCGCGCACGTTGTGGTGGATCGAGCCGTTCTTCAAGCTGACCTTGACCATGTTGCGGCGCGCCGCTTCCATGGCCTTCTGCACCGCCACCGGCACTTCCTTGGCCTTGCCCTTGCCCATGCCGATGCGACCGTCACCGTCACCCACAACTGTGAGTGCGGCAAAACTGAGCGTACGGCCGCCCTTGACCACCTTGGTCACGCGGTTGACCGCGATCATCTTTTCTTTAAGCCCGTCGTCGTTAGCTTCGGCTTGCGCGCGGGGAGTGAACTTTGCCATTCTGTATTTCCTTCGCTGCGCGGCTTAGAACTGGAGGCCGGCTTCGCGAGCCGCTTCGGCCAAGGCCTTGACCCGCCCGTGGAACGCAAAACCCGAACGGTCGAAGGCCACCTTGTCGATGCCTGCGGCCTTGGCTTTTTCAGCGATGCGCTTGCCGATGAGCGCAGCAGACGACACATTGCCGCCCTTGCCAACGCCGATCTGGTCGCGGACTTCTTTTTCTGCCGTCGATGCACTGGCCAGCACGAGCGTGCCGTCGTCCGACACGATGCTCGCGTAGATGTGCAGGTTTGAGCGGTGCACGGCCAGACGGACCGTGCGCTGCAGCGCAATGCGCACCCGCGTCTGACGGCTGCGACGCAGGCGTTGTTCTTTCTTGGTCATGCTCATGGCAATGGCTCCTGAATGCGTCCTTACTTCTTCTTCGTCTCTTTGAGCGCCACGCGCTCACCGACGTAGCGGATGCCCTTGCCCTTGTAGGGCTCAGGGGGACGAAAGGCGCGCACTTCGGCGGCCAGTTGGCCCACAACCTGGCGGTCGGGGCCGGAGATTACGATCTCGGTCTGCGTGGGCGTGACCACCTTGATGCCGGCGGGCATGTCTTTCACCACGGGGTGAGAGAAGCCAATCTGCAGATTCAATTTCTGGCCTGCAGCTTGGGCCCGAAAGCCCACGCCCACCAGCGCGAGCTTCTTCTCGAAACCCTTGCTGACGCCGCCGACCATATTCGCCACCAGGGCGCGCATGGTGCCGCTCATCGCATCGGCCGCTGTCGAGTCGTTGGCTGGTGAAAAGCTGAGCTTGCCACCGTCATTCTTGATGGTCACCAGCGGGTTCAGCGCGCGCACCAGCGTGCCGTTGCTGCCCTTGACGGTGATGTTGTCGGCCGTGATCGCTACGTCAACGCCTTGCGGCACGGCGATGGGCATTTTTCCTACGCGGGACATTTTTCTGCGCTCCCTTTTATGCGACGTAGCAAAGGACTTCGCCACCGACACCGGTCTGACGCGCCTTGCGGTCGGTCATCACGCCCTTAGGGGTGGTGACGATCGCCACACCCAGGCCATTCATCACCTGCGGAATGGCGTCGCGGCCTTTGTAGATGCGCAGACCCGGGCGGCTGACGCGCTCAATGCGTTCAATTACCGGGCGACCTGCGTAGTACTTCAGCGCCACTTCCAGTTCGGGCTTGCCTTCATTGGGGCGAATGGCAAACCCGTCGATGTAACCTTCGTCCTTGAGGACTTGGGCGATCGCGACCTTCAACTTCGACGACGGCATCGTGACAGCCACCTTCGCAACGCTCTGGGCGTTGCGAATGCGGGTCAGCATGTCGGCGATAGGATCACTCATGCTCATGAAAAATCTCCTGATCTTCTCGCCGAATTACCAGCTGGCCTTGACCATGCCGGGAATGTCGCCCTTGAAGGCGAGCTCGCGGATCTTGTTGCGACCCAGCCCGAACATACGGAAGGTGCCGCGGCCGCGACCGGTCAGCGCGCAGCGATTGCGCAGGCGCGTCGGGTAGGCGTTGCGTGGCAGCTTTTGCAGCTCAAGACGGGCGGCATAGCGCATTTCGTCGGTGAGCTTGGCGTCGTTGGCGGTCGCTTTGAGCTCCGCGTATTTCTTCGCGAACTTGGCAACCAGCTTTTCGCGTTTTTGTTCGCGCTGGATGATGGACGTTTTGGCCATGTGGTGGTTTCCTTGTGCCGTCAGTTCTTGAACGGGAACTTGAATGCGACAAGCAAGGCTTTGCACTCGTCGTCGTTCTTTGCGCTGGTGGTGATGCTGATGTTCATGCCGCGGATCACGTCGATCTTCTCGTACTCGATCTCAGGGAAGATCACCTGCTCTTTAACGCCGATGTTGTAGTTGCCACGGCCGTCAAAGCTGCGGCCGCTGATGCCGCGGAAGTCGCGCACGCGGGGCAGAGCCACAGTGACGAAGCGATCCAGGAATTCATACATGCGCACGCCGCGCAGAGTCACCATGGTGCCGATAGCCTGGCCTTCGCGGATCTTGAAGCCGGCAATTGGCTTCTTGCTCATCGTGACGACGGGCTTCTGACCGGCGATCTTGGTGAGATCGCTGACAGCGTTGTCCATCACCTTCTTGTCCGACACCGCTTCGCTCACGCCCATGTTCAGCGTGATTTTCTGCAAGCGCGGAACCTGCATTACCGACGTGAAGCCAAACTTGGCCATCAGGTCAGGAACGATCTTTTCCCGGTAATGCGTTTGCAGACGCGCGGCCGGCACAGGGCCTGCAGCTGCGGTTTCTGCGGCCGTTGCGGCCTGGGCTGCTTTGCTCTTTGCCATGATGCTTAAGCCTTGATTTCTGCGCCACTGGACTTGAAGACACGAATCTTCTTGCCACCGTCCAGCAGCTTGATGCCCACGCGGTCCGCCTTGCCCGTGGCGGCGTTGTAGATCGCCACGTTGGACTGGTGAATCGGCATGACCTTGTCAATGACGCCACCAGTGGTGCCCTTCAGCGGATTCGGTTTGACGTGTTTTTTGACCATGTTCACGCCATCAACGACGACATGGTCTTCATCCACGCGCAGCGAAACCGCGCCGGTCTTGCCTTTGTCGCGGCCAGTGATCACGATGACCTGGTCGCCTTTGCGAATCTTGTTCATGGTCGGGTTCCTAACGTCGGCGCTTCAAAGCACTTCAGGTGCCAGCGAAACGATCTTCATAAAGCGCTCGGTACGCAGTTCGCGCGTCACGGGCCCGAAGATGCGCGTGCCGATGGGCTCGAGCTTGGCGTTCAGCAACACGGCGGCGTTGCCA
>JAYSYB010000148.1:0-2094 GCA_043716775.1 Rubrivivax sp. | reverse complement strand
TCATCGTCGGGATGTTGATGCCCTTCAGCCGTACGGGGGCGGTCACCGCAATGGCGCGCATCTTGCCGCTGTCGATGTACTGCTGGAATTCGCTGAAGCCGCTGCCGCCGACGGTGACGTTGTTGCCCAGAATGGCCGCCACCGCCTCGCCGCCGCCACGGAAGGGCACATAGTTGATCTTGGAAGGATCGACGCCCACTTCACGCGCCAGCATCGCAGCGGCGATGTGTTCGGTGGACCCGCGCGAACCGCCGCCCCACTTGACGCTGCCGGGGTCCTTCTTCATCTGCTCGACGACGTCCTTCATGCTCTTCAGCGGCGATTCCGCAGGCACCACGAAGACGTTGAATTCACTCGTCAGCCGCGCCAGCGGCGTGGCCTGCGTCACCGACACCGGCGGCTTGCCGGTGATGATGCCGCCCAGCATGACCGCGCCCATCACCATCATCGAATTGCCGTCGCCCTTGGCGGCGTTGACAAACTGCGCCAGACCGATGGCGCCGGCTGCACCGCCCTTGTTCTCAAAGGTCACGGCCGTGGCCACGCCCGATTCCTGCAGCGCTTTTCCGAGCGCGCGGCCGGTGGTGTCCCAGCCGCCGCCCGGGTTGGCGGGGATCATCATCTTCAGGTTGGCAGCAGCGCGCGCCGACAAGGGCAACGCACCGGCGGCAGCCAAGGCGGCCAGGTTCTTGAGGAATGTGTCGCGACGCATGGGGATGTCTCCTGCTTTGGATGTAAGGCTTAAACGTGGCGTGATGATGACTCCGGCGCCTGTCAACAAGCTGTCGCAGACCCCCGGGAAATCACTGAACCTGGTGCCGACCGAAGCCCTGCGTGCCGATAATCGCGCCCGCTGATTGCCGCCATTGATGAAGCTGCTGCTGATCGAAGACAACACCGCCATGCAGACCACCCTGCAGCGCAGCTTCACGCGCTGCGGCATGCAGGTGGTGGTATGCGGCGACGGCGCCCGTGCGCTGGACCGCTGGCGCGCCAGCGTGCCCGACGTTGTGTTGCTGGACTTGAGCCTGCCCGGCCAGGACGGCCTGACGGTGCTGGCCGGTGCGCGCGCCGAAGGCCTGGCCACCCCCGTGCTGATCCTGACTGCGCGCGGCACGGTCGGTGACCGCATCCTGGGCCTGAACACCGGTGCCGACGATTACCTGGCCAAGCCCTTCGACCTTGACGAACTGGAAGCCCGCGTGCGCGCCCTGGCCCGCCGTGGCGCAGGCCGTGGCAACGACAGCGTGGGTGCCGAGTTCTGCGGCCTGTGCAGCGACGCGGCCACCGGTGCCGTGTGCCTGCATGGCCAGCCGATGGAGCTGAGTGCGCGTGAAGCGGCGCTGCTGCGCGCCCTGCTGGCCAGGCCCGGGCAGGCGGTTGCCAAAGAGCGACTGAGCGAGATCGTGTTCGCTGGTGAAGCGCAGGTGCAGGCCGACGCCATCGAAGTCGTGGCCTATCGGCTGCGCAAGAAGCTCGCCACAACGGGTGCACGGCTCGTCACGCTGCGTGGCCTGGGCTACCTGTTGAAGGATCAGGGTTGACTGAAACAAGCGCAAATTCGGGCGGTGTCTCCACTCAGCGCATGTCACTGCGGCGCTATCTGCTGCTGGGCATCTTGATCCCGGTGCTGGCCTTCGTCGTGCTGAACACCGTGGGCCTGTACCGGCAGGCGCTGGCCGCCGCCGACACGGCCTATGACCGCACACTGCTGGCATCAGCCAAGGCCATCGGTGAGCTGCTGGAAGTGGCCGATGACGCCGGACCGGCGCGCGTGCGCGCCAGCCTGCCCTACAGCGCACTGGAAGCCTTCGAGGCCGATAACCGCAGCCGCATGTACTACCGTGTGTCGGGCTTTCGCAGCGAGATGGTGTCGGGCTTTGCAGACCTGCCCACGGCCCGGCCGCCGGGCCGCGAACCTAGCGTCTATGCAGCGCTGGTGCACTTCTACGACGAGACCTACCTGGGCGAGCCGGTGCGCATGGCCGTGCTGCTGCAGCCGGTAGCCGGCACCTCGGGCCAGGGCATGGCCACGATCCAGGTTGCCGAAACGCTGGAGCTGCGCCGCACGCTGGCGCGCAGCCTGCTGCTGCA